>JBGQCZ010000031.1:0-16329 GCA_041495645.1 Gemmataceae bacterium
ATTTCCCCCCTCCCCCCCGCCTCAATTTATTTGAGTTTTTTCAGAATTTTTTTGGGGGGGTGTGGGGGGGGGGTGCGGGGGCCAGCCCGCGGCTTCCCCCCTCACCCCCATCCCCTCTCCCCCGTCCCGCGCAGTCGCTGAAACTACAAGTCGCAGTGGGGCGGGGGAGAGGGGCGTCGCCTCGCCTTGTTGGTTGCGGCCTTGCCGCGTCATGAATCTGCGCAACCTTCGGATAAGCTCTTCGCGACGCGTAGCCCTCTCGCTCCGCGATAGGAAAGCAATCGGCCGGCCCGGGCCGCTCGGGAATCGGCATTCCGAGAGCATCACGCCTCGCTTCCCTCTCGCGGCGCGGATGGGCTACTGTGCCTGAAAGCAGCGAATTGAACTTTCGGACTCGGCTTGGTGTCGTTACACTTAACCAAAAGGACAAGCCATGAAACAATTCACCCGAATTACGCTCGACCCCGCGGTGATGGGTGGCAAGGCCTGCATTCGGGGCCTGCGCGTGACCGTCGGTACTGTTGTCGGCTTGATTGCAGCGGGCCGCACACGCGAGGAAATCCTCAAGGCCTATCCGTACCTTGCACCGGAAGACCTCGATGAAGCTCTCGCCTACGCGGCCTGGCGCGTCGAGGAACGTGAAGTGCCCCTGGCCGTCGCATGAGCATCAAGATTCTGGTCGACATGAACCTCACGCCCGATTGGGTGGCCGTTCTCGAACGCGATGGTTGGTCCGCAGTCCATTGGTCAACACAAGGTGACCCGCGAGCTACCGACCGGACCATCATGGATTGGGCCGTTGCGAACGGCTATGTCGTATTTACCCACGACCTTGATTTCGGGACGCTCCTGGCACTCACTCACGAAACTGGTCCGAGCGTGATCCAAGTTCGCACCCAGGATGTCTTGCCTTCGCACCTGGAACCGCTGCTGATCGCCGCACTCCGGCAACACGAATCCGACCTGGCCGCCGGCGCCCTCCTGGTCGTCGACGAAGCCAAGTCCCGCGTGCGCATTCTTCCCATCAACTGACTAAAATGCATTTGAATTTAATCTGTGAAATCTGCACAATCTGTGGATAGCCTCTTCGCGCGTGTAGCCCTCTCGCTCCGCGACAGGACGCAATCGCCCGCCCCGCGCCGCTCGGGAATCGGCATTCCGAGAGCATCACGCCTCGCTTCCGTCTCGCGGAGCAAGAGGGCTGTGAACCCCACGCCCGAGGCCGCCGCCTTCCGTGGCTACTGAGTCGGCGTCCAATTCGACCGCAGACTATCACCCGCCGCGCCGTCAGCACCTGGTACGCCTTGGAGAGCTAACCGAACAATCCCGAACCGTCGACAAGGCCAGATCTCTCCCGAAGATCCTTATAAAGGTCCGACTCGCCGGACGTTCCTGGCCTGTAGTTCGCCGTTGTGAAATCGGAGTCTTTCATCTTTATTCGCGCTAGAATTTCCGAGACATCCTCTAATCGAAGGGACCCATCCTTGCGAGCGGCCCGACGATAAACGTGCAAGAAGAAACGCATGAATGCGGCGAAACCCTGACTGCGGTTGAGGATATTCCCCCTTTCCGCTGAAAACCACGCCTCATTCCATCTTGTGGCCACCGCATCAAAGTACGTCCAAATGTCATCGCAAATAATGTCGTCCTTCTCCTGTTCAAAGAGCTTACGCAAAATCAATCTCGGCTTCTTGGCTTCGGGGGGATCGGGCAGGGACTTACCTCGCTTCAATGCGTCCCGATCACGCATAGGATTATCCGAAATGTACTCGACAAGCCTGGTCACAAAAGCAGCTTGCGTGATGAATTCGTAATCTTCACCCGTCGCTGTCCCAAGGATTTTGATCCGCCGAAAAAAAGGGCTCTCGTCTTCTTTGTTAAGAATCCGAGCGATTTGGTGACTTGTCTTAATCGGACTACGCTCTTTTTGAAACTCATACAGATCATAGACCAATGACTTGCTTACCTTGGTTTGGCTGAGGTTGATTGTTGCAAACGTCATTGCCTGGTCCTGAATGTCCATGTCGACGAAAACAACAACGATCAGATCGAAATCGCCTTCGAACCCATCCAGACCCGCAATCCGGTGCTGACCATCGATGATCTTCGCCACGCTGTCGCCCCGGCGGATTCGCAGTTCTCCTTTGTCTCGGGAATTCCTTCGACGGCCAAGATTGCGGAGGTTGGAAGCGTGGCGTCGATGTTGCGCACGTATTGCCCGATTTCTCGACCCTAGCGGGCTTGAAAGGTCGCGCGGAATTCCGACAATTCTTCGCTAATTTCGCAGTGCGTATTCGCCGCGGCCCAAGAACTCGATTAGGCCCATGTCCCGCAAAACTTGCAATTGCTGTCGAATCTTAGCTCTAACGTTGCGATTTTTGGGGTAGAGCTTCGAGAGGTCTGGTTCGAACTGATAGACTGCCTCAAGATTGAATCGGCGCTTCCCCAAACGGTGGACGAATTTCAGAACGTTGAGCGTCCAACCGCGGCTCGTGACGTCCAGTTCCGCCAATGGGCGGATGTTCTTGTATTCCTTTCTGACTTCGATAGGCTTGCGCGGGAGCCCTCCAGTAATCAGTCGAAGCTTGCCCTCGGGAGCAATCGCGCTCAACAAAATGTTACATCCAATCCACCCGGCGCGCCGAGCTGTCGAACTCAGAGGCCTTCTCTTCTGAATGGCTGACTCGGTGAAGAAGAATGACGGGATAAGCAAAAGGTTCAAAACGTTCCATGTCACGGAGTATTGCATTACGAACAGATTCGGCACGCGATCGCTACGAATTGCCGCAACCATTGCCTCGTAACCGGCATCCGGGATTCGGTGTTCGCTCCATCGGGTGCCGCTCTTGAGCTGGTAACCCGCGTTGCACCCTAGGCAGCAGTAGTCGAATGCCCGGGTGTTGGCAGGACTTTGCGACAGAGATGTCGCATCGCATGCAGCACAATACAGGTTGCAGGCGCCCCAATCCTCAGTCAAAACGCGCGCAATCTGCGAGCGGCTCTTGTAGCCAATCGCCAAATCCGCGTTCATTAGTAGTTGCACGACAGCGCCTATGACGTGAAGGCGGAAGCGAGAATGGGCTTATCAGGACGAATATCGCCCTGCACGCTGAGGTATTCCAAGCTCGTATCTGCAGGCATTTGTGCGAGTCCGGATGGGTGCCATTCAAACCCCGCCGAACTACCGTCACCTTCGTTGGTTCGATCCCAGTCGATAACCGTAATCCGAATGTCAAGGTCGGCTGTGTAAACTTCTACGAGTACACCACCACGCAGTTCAATTACGACGTCTCGCACGGCGATTCCTCGTTTTCAAATTAAGCGTGAGATCAATACTCTGCGGCATGCGCATTCGAGATACCACGCAGTTTCTTCATTCCGGCGCGTGACGACATCGAATGGTCTTCGGCTACAGGGACCGCAGTTTTCCCCGTGTGCCGAACAGCAGCATCTCCGTCACATTGCGGAAATAGAATCCGACGCCCCGTCCATCGGGACCGCCATCCTTGCGAGTCTTGTACCAGACGATATTCGTTTTGTAAGTGAAGCCCCAGCCCTTCATGATCTGAAGTCCTTCGAGCAGCAGCGCATTGGGACACCAGAGATAGAGATGGCTCTGTGGGAGTGCGTGATCGGCAACGGGAAGCGCACCAATTTCGTCAAAACTCATCGTCAGATATCGCCGCAACCGCTTGTGTTCGGGGGCCATCTTGCCGGTGCGATTCGCGAATCGCCAAGGCGGATCGATTAGGATAGTGTCATATCGACCTGATAGGCCCTCGAAATAGCTCATTGCTGGTTCCGTCCGTTTTGCGGCCATGCGCTGCCAATCTACTGGGACCGAAAAGATGGTCAAGCTGATTGCTTGCCACGAGACTGACGATGGCGGCATGGATTCGGTTCACAGATTACTGATATTGTGTATACCAAAGGTCGAAATCGTTTGCAAGTCAAATTCCCATCCGCCTCCAAAATGGGTGTAACCAGATTCTCTGGGGGTTCCTGGGCGGCTGTTTTCATACGTCCAGGGAAAAAACGCTGTTGTCCGCCCCGGCCCCCAGAGAATCTGGTTACACCCTCCAAAATCCAACCATCACGCTCGCCGCGGACGAGGCTGCATGGCGAAATCGTTGGCGTGGCAATCGGCGTGGCGATAGAATCCGTGGCGTCGCGGGACGATGGAGTTCGGAGGCTTGCATGCGTTGTCAGCTTGTTCGAGCCGCGTTGGTTGTGTTGGCAGTTGGTTCATGTACGCTGTTTGCCGGCGGGGAACCGCCTGATCGGAGCGGGCAGCCCGCCAAGGAAGGTGCGGAGCGCCGGGTCCGCGAAAGATGAAACGAGGTTGCGGGCCGCCCCCGGCGACTTCAAAACCCAAGCGATTCCCGACACACCGTCAAGGCCGTGCGATCTGCCGCTCGGCCCAGCGAAGCACCGCGGTGGCGATCCGGACGGCACGGCGATGGGTTCTTTTTGTGACTGGGTCCGCCAGGCCGGGATAACGCGTCACGTGCGCGAAGCGCGTTAACTCCTTCGCCGCGTGGACATATTTTGGAACCTTTAGGCCATTTGCTTCCAGCAAGCGAAGCAGCCGCTCCACATCGTGACTAAAGGGGAAGGTCTCGCCGCGGTGGATGAAGACGGCCTTGATGGCTTTCTCGGCAGCCTGCTGCGCGTCAAAACAAATATCCGCGAAATCAACCTCCTTGAGGATAATCCGAGACAGCGCCAGATTGCTCTTGGCCCGGCGGATCCATTCGCGCGGATCGTCTGGGGGCAGCCGCTTACGCTTCATAAACGACTTTTCCTTCGCGCAGGGCGGGGCAGATTACCAGACAATGCGAATTTCGATAACGCTCGACTTCTTCAGGAGTCACGACCACGGCGTCGACGCCGACCTCACCGGACAAATTGCGGTAAATAGCCACCGTGACCCGATCGCGGTTGAATTTGCCCCCTTTGATGACTAACAGGTCCAGGTCGCTGTCCGGCCCCATCGTTCCGCGCGCGGCCGAGCCAAACAGGACGATTTTCTCCGGCTTGGCCGCCTCCACGATCCGCTTCACGACGTTCGCGAGGACCGCCGGGTCAGGTTTGCCCTGTTTTCTTCGGGTCTTCGTCTTCATGGCAATTCCTCCCAAGCCCGTGCCATCATCATACACGCGCGGTCCGGTCCCGACGATCAGGCGCGAACATGCGGTCCGTCACAAGTCCCTGCTTTGTCCCTCAAGATATTCGAGCAGCTTGCGGAAATGCGGTTCGACGCGTTTGTAGTCCGGTTCGGCGTCTTCGTCGGTTCCGAGGGGGAAGGCTGAGTCGAGGGCCTGTTCGAGACCGGTGCGGGTCAGGTCGCCGGAGTCGCAGAGGATTCGGAGGTCTTCACGGTCGCCGGCGTGGAAGCGTTTGAGTTTCGAGATGGCGAGGTCGTGTGGGTCCAGTTGTTTTGGCCGCAGGACCTTCCAGGTTCCCGGCAGTTCCGCCGCCATGCGTTGATAGCGGCCGGGAACGGGCGGATAGCCGGCGGCGACGCGTTCGAGGTAGAGTCCCCATTTGATCGCGTGCGACGTTCCCTGGCCGAATAGTTCAATCGCTTTGGTGTGGAGAACGGAAATCTCGCCTTGCCAAACCATGTCGACATCTTTCGTGGCCAGGCCGAGCCCATAACGCACGATGAGGGCGGAGCGGCCGAGCAGGTACAAGTCCATGCGCTCGCCCGGGGCGGCGTGCGGGACCAACTCGGCGTCGATCGCTTCAAGGAAGCGGACGATGTCATTTTTGTCCATGCGCTCACCGTTGCCCTGGCAACGCGCGTCCTTCGGTCTGCGCCAGCGCCACGAGCGATTCGGCCCGTTGGCGGAAAGTCTCCAGGTTGGCGGCGTAGTTGATGCGCCAGCGTTTCCAGATGGGGGAGGCGGGCGGGTCGTGGGCGGGGCGGCCCAGATCGTCCCAGCGATCGGATGGCGGTTTCTTGACGAGTTTGATGAAGGCGGACAGGCTGTCCTTGCCCGGGCAGCCGCCGGGGAAACCGCCCTGGCGTTCGAGCGCCAGGACCACGTCCGCGAGCCACGCCAGACGGTAGAGTGTCGTACGGCCAAGCTCGCGGGCAAAAGCTCGCAGCAGGGGGGCGCTCCAGCGGTTCCAGGCGAGAATGGCGGGCAGCCCTTCGACGATGCGGGCCGGCGGTTCTTTGCCGGCGACGGCCAGGGCAACCACTTCTTCGCCGCGGCGAAACGCGCCGGGAATCGACGGGGACTCCACCCACAAGTCGATGAGGCCCAGGCTGCGAAGCTCGACGGCGATGTCCTTCAGTTCGCGCCCGGGCCGGTCTCTGCCTGAAAGAAATTGCTCCAGCGGAAGATCAAACGCCTTGGCGATGCGCAGCAGTTTCTTGACGCTCGGCTTGCGGGCGTTCGTCTCGAAGAAGGCGATCTCCTGCCGGGCCAGCCCGCAGCGCTTGGCAAAATCCGTCTGCGACAACCCGAGTTCGCGGCGCACGGCGACAAGATGCCGGCCGATGCCGGAATCAATTCGTTTGAGCACTGGGTTCTTGGTCGGCACGATTCACCTCCGAGCCTATTATGCAACAATCCGTGACTAAATGCAACAATTTGTTGCGTAGTGACACAATTTGTTGCACATAAAGTGAGTGGGAAGGAGGGCTTTCGGTTGTAGGCCCCTCTGTAGCCGCAGGCTTTAGCCTGCGTGAAGGCCCCAACGCAGGCTAAAGCCTGCGGCTACATTTTACATTTGAGTCATTACATTTGAGTCACATTTGAGCGGTTACTTGATGATGGGTTGCGTCATCGAAAGGCGCAGGGTCAGTTTCATGTCGCCGGGGCGTTTGGTGTCGTTGATCAACTCGACCCGGTCGAATAGTTCGATGGCCATAAGAATCTTGTCGAATTGGCCCGACAGTTCGGCGCGCGGGGTGGATTGCTGCTTGGAGATGGCGTCGGCGAGCGGTTCGCGGTGTTTGGTCAGGTAATCGCGGAGGTTGCGAAGCGACAACACGGCCAGCCGGTTGGGGCCGTCGGCGGGTTTTGCATTGGCTGAAATCCGGGCGGACAGGATGCGGTCGGGGTGCGATGCGAGGAACAGATAGCCGTCTTTCACGGCATAAGCCGGTTGGACGCCGGGCGGAAGAAGTTTGTCGTGCGTGAGGTACTTCACTTCGACGCCATCTTGCTTTTTGGTTTCGAGGCGGACCGGTTCGTCGGTCTTGGCGTTGAGGTTCACGCGCAGCAGCGTGACGGCCACGTCGAGCGCGTCTTTGATCGTCTGTTCCATGCGATTGTCGTCGCCGGATTGGATCCGGATGGCGGCCAGCAATTCGGGGAGAAGGGCCTTGTCCGAGCGCGGCGGGGTGATGCAGATGCCGAAGTCGGGGCCAAGGTGGGCCGGCAGCAGTTGAGCGAGTTTTTTACCAAACAGCGGGGCGAGGCCTTGCTCGACGGACCCGTGAAGCGCCTGCCGCGCCTCGGGAGCGAGGAAGAATGAAACCATTTCGATGAATGCGGGCAGATCGACGCGGCCGGCCACGGCGAACAGGGCGTCGTCCGGAATCGCTTGCCAAACGGCCGACGGCTCTTTGAACCCGGCGGCGAATTTCGCCAGGGCAGGGGGGAGGGCGTCCTTTCGGGTGGCGAAGGTCAGATCGAATTCAACGTCTTTTTGCACGCGGCAATTCACGCCCACGCCGTCGAGGGCCTTCCAGACTTGGGCGAACGCGGTGAGAAATGCGGCTTCCTGCCCCTGGGCCGATTGAAGTTTGTTGGCGAGTTCGGCGTCAAAGCTGCGCGGATTGAGCCAAAGCGTGGCCAATCCGCGGCCGTCGACGCGTTCGAGTTCCTTGGCGAGCGGCGGGGCCTGCCGGTCGGCGGGCGGAAGTTCTTGGTCCAGCTCGATCAGCCGTTGAATGGCGGATTCTTGTGTGCCGAAAGCGAGGATCTGGCCCTTCTGCATGTAAAACTCAGGCGCTCCCTTGTTCTTTACGCGGCGATAATAGGTTTCGCCTTTGTGCGCGATCGGGCGAAGCTCGCTCAGTTCGCCGGATTCCTTCTGAACGGTGTTGATGCGCTCGATCAACGTCGCGGCAAGTTTCGGATCGCGGGTCCAGGTCAGCAGCAGACCGCGTTCGTCCTCGGGCTTGCCGGGCGGGCCATTTTGGTAGGCCAACACGATCACGTCGCCGAAAACGTCGTCGCGAAGCTTGGACCATTCCACCTGCAGCGTCTTGGGCAGCACCTGCATGAACACGTCGATCTGAGCGAATTCCGGCGTCGCGGCGAGGGCTTTGCCCAACGCCGAGCGTTGAAAGGCCTTGGCGAACGGGCCGTCCAAGACCCCGGCCGAAAAGCCGCGCACGTCGCGAACGACGAGGCAGAAGGTGGTTTCCTTCGGTGTGAGGCGCAAGAGCTCGGCTTCGGGATTGGCGGCCAGCGTAAGACTTGGCGCCGCGAGCAGAGCCAAAAGGATCAGGGAGCGAGTGGTCATGTTGAAAATCAAAGACCGGGTTTGCGCTCGCCGTCGAGCGGCAGGTCGCGCAGGAACAGCGACACGGCCCGGCGAGCGGAATTCGCCACTGGCTGAAAGCCCGACGCGGCGCCTTCGCGAATTCGGGTCAACGACTGATTGGCCGGGTCCATCATATCGGGAATGGGGTCGGCTTTGAGAGCCGGAGAATCGGCCGCGGCGGTCAACAATTTGCGTGCCGGTTCGATGGTTTCGTCGGCGGTGCGGCGCGTGAGCGAGGCGACCGCGGAACCGGCGTCGGCAAAGGACTTCTGGAGAGTCATAGGGGCTGTGCCCGGAACTTCGGCAATTGGCGATGGATTCGGCGTCTCGCGATTTGGCGCGGGCGCGAAACGTAAACCGAGCGCGATGACCAACAACAGGCAAGCAGCGACGGCCAGCACTTCCAGGATTCGCCGGGTCGCGCCGCGGGCCGATGGCTCAATGGCGTCGGCCATCACGGCGGCGACCAAGCGCTCGGTCAGGCCAGTCGGCGAGTCCGGCTTTCCCCGAAGCTGCAAGCCGCGGGCGAGTCGAACCGCGGCCAGATAATCGTCGTGGCAGGAAGCGCACTTCGCGCGATGGTCTTCGCAAGCCGGCCCAAGCGCACCCGCCTCACCGTCTAGAAAACGCTGCAACGCTTCCTGGAACTCTGGGCAAAACGATGATCGAATTTCGTTGCTCATCGGCCGGACTTCGGTTTGGTTTCCAAGTTAGGGACCGGTTCCACGACGTCGTCGGGCACCATGCCGCGTTCGCGGAGTCGGGTCAGCATTGCTGTTCGCGCCCGATGCAGCCAGGTCTTGATGGTGCCAACCGGGTGGGCCATGGCCTCGGCGATTTCTTCATACGGCAGGCCCTGTTCGTGAAACATCACGAAGGCGGCCCGGTAGTCGGCACGCAACTCGTTGACGGCGGCGGCGATTTCGCGAGTCAGTTCGCCGAAGTCATCTTGCGGGCGGTTCTCCGCCGTTTCCTGGATGAACTCCATCAACTCCGGCCGCTTGGCTCGCTGCGTCAACCAGGTGCGGCAGCGGTTGACCGTGATGCCCATGATCCAGGGCCGCAGCGGGCGTTGCCGGTCCCATTTGTGCAAGCTGCGGAAGATACGCAAGAACACTTCCTGGCTTACGTCTTCCGCGTCGTGCCGGTTGCCCAGAATCCGAACGCACAGGCCAAACACTTCGGATTGGAACCGCTCGATCAGGCTCCGAACCGCCACCGGGTCGCGCTTCAAGCATCGGCGGACCAGGACGGCGTCTTCGGACACGGCGGCTTCTCGATGGGTTTACCCCGAAAAGGGGCGGTAGGTTTCATCCGTGAGGTGATTCGTCCGCCGGGATCGTGCCTTGGGTCATTTGCTGGCGTCGCGAATCAGATCGGTCAATTCCGGGGTGGAGGCGTCGCGCAGCCGCTTGCCTTTCCGTTCCAGCGCTTCACCCACCTTGATCACCATCTCCTGCATCTGCTCGTGGGTTTCCTCGGAACCGCCGACCAAGAGCACGTCCTCCGCCTGAGTGATCCGTTGATGGCCGTCCGATGCATCCAAACCCACTCCCAAAAGCCCCAATACTTTCGGCTCCGGCTTGATTGATTTCGCTCTCACAGCTACCTCGCGAACCAGGGGTACGAGTGCTCAATCGGCGAATGTACTATACCCTGCGCGGCGAGCGCCGGTCAATGAATACGCCACGCGGACGCGGTTATTGCGGAACGCTTGCAATGACTTTCCGCGATCGCTACAATCGGACATCTATTCAGGTTGCGTCATCCCGCCTGCGGTTCTAAGGTGAAAACATGGCGTCGCTAACGGTACTGAAAGGGACGAACCCCGGGCAGCGCATCAATCTCGATGGCGATTTGTTCGTCATGGGCCGCAAACCCGAATGCCAGATCCACATCCAAAACAACGCGGTCAGCCGGGAACACGCCAAGATTACCAAGGCGCAGAACTTCTTTTACATCGAAGACCTGGAGAGCCGAAACGGCACCTGGATCAACAACGTCGAAATCAAGGAAAAGACCCAGCTCAAGGACAACGATCGTATCAAGATTTGCGACTGCTTGTTTACCTTTCATCAGGAAACTCCGCCGTCGTCGGGCATCGAGATTGAGGACGACAGCACCGAAAGCCCTTCAACCGTGCACGCCTCGGTCGGCAAGATGTCGCCCCAGCAATTGCTCGAGGCCCAACCCAGCGAAAAGCTGCGGGCGCTTCTCGAAGTGAGCGCGGCGCTTAGCAAATCATTCCAGGAAGAAACGCTGTTGCCGCAGATCGCGGACATTCTGTTCAACGTTTTCAAGCAAGCCGATCGGTGCTTTGTCATCATTCGCGAAGACACCGACGGCGCCGAAAAGCTGATTCCGAAAGTAATCAAGACCCGTCGGGCCAACACGGAAACCACGGCCCGCTTCAGCAAGACCATCGTGCGGCGCTGCCTCGATAGCGGCCAATCGCTGTTGTTCGAGGATGCCCAGAGCGGCGGGCAAATGGCGCTTTCGGCATCGATCGCCGAATTCCGCATCCGTTCGGTCATGTGCGCGCCGCTCCTGAATCCCGAGGGCAACGCGTACGGATTGATTCAGCTCGACAGCCAGGATCGCAACAAGGCGTTCACGCAAGACGACCTGAAGTTGTTGGTTGCGGTGGCAAGTCAGGCGGCGGTAGCTCTGGACAACGCCAGGCTGCACAAAATGGCCGTTGAAATGGCGGTCAAGCAGAAAGATGAACAACTCGCCAAGGACGTGCAGCGCAGCTTCCTGCCCGCGAGCCTGCCGGATATCGGCGGCTACCAGTTCTACGCGTTTTATCAGGCCGCCAAGAACGTCGGCGGCGATTACTACGATTTCATCCCGCACGCCAACGATCAACTCGCCGTCTTGCTGGGCGATGTGGCCGGAAAGGGCATGCCCGCGGCGCTGCTGATGGCCAAACTCAGCGCCGAAGCCCGTTACTGTTTGTTGATGTACCCGGAATTGTCGAAAGCCATCGGCCGGCTCAACGAACAACTGCTTCAAGCCGGCATGATGGATCGCTTCGTCACGCTTTCGTCCAGCCTGCTCGACCCGAAACAGCACACGGTGACCATCGCCAGCGCGGGACACGAGTCACCGCTCGTCTATCGCCGCGCCAGCAACTCACTGGAAGTGGGCATTTCTCACGATCTATCCGGTTACCCGCTCGGTATGATTGAGGGAACGACCTACGAGTGCAACAAGATCGAATTGAATCCGGGCGATTGCATGATCATCTACACCGACGGCGTAACCGACGCCCTGAGCGTACAGAACGTGTCGTTTGGCATGGAGCGCGTGCGCAAAGCGATCCTGGGCGATTCGCCCGCTCCACACAACCAATTCTCGGCCCCCGACATCGGCAAGCGGCTCATCGCCGCGGTGAATAAACACGCTGCGGGCCAATACCAGAACGATGATATCGCCCTCGTATGCTACGGCCGGCCGGATGAACCGCTGGCGGCGCCCGCCGAAGTCGGCCGCGTCGCCACCGCCACCGGTCCGATGACGCAGACCATAAAACGATTTCCAGATGCGCAAGACTGATGCGCCGGCGCAACGCATCCCCTATTTGCAGGCGACCGGGCATGCCACAATTTGAATACTCCGAATGGGATGGCTCGCAGCAGTTCCAACCGCTAAGCGCCGATTCGGCGTTCGACAAGATTTCCGAGTTCATTCTCGAATACGGCGACGATGCGCTGCGGCATCTCGAGCGCATCGATCCCGCCGACGCCGATGTCTTGCAGCATCTCATCAAAGAGGGCTATCTCGAACAGGACGAAGAGGGCAAGTTCGCCGTCTCGCCCAAGGGCATTCGCCGCATCCAGGAACGGGCTCTCGGCGATTTGTTCCAGATCGGCAACAAGGACGCGCTGGGCAAGCACGACACGAGCTTTCGCGGCGCGGGCCAGGTGCAGCACGACGAGAGCCGGCCGTACCGTTTCGGCGACCCCGTCGCCAATCTCAACCTGCACGAGACGCTGAAAAATGCCGTGGTGCGGCAGGGCGGAGGCAGCCCGATCCGCGTGACCGAAGACGACTTCGTGGTTCACGAGACCGAATATCAGACGAGTTGCGCCACGGTGTTGTTGCTTGACATGAGCGGATCGATGGCCCGCTACGGGAAATTTCAACAAGCCAAGCGCGTGGCGCTGGCGATGTACGCGCTCATTCGCAGCCGCTATCCCGAGGACCGGCTGGATACCATCGGGTTCTACACCTATGCGTCGCCGTTAAGCGAGCGGGAGTTGATCCGGTCGGCGCCCAAGCCGGTGAGCATCTTCGATCACCGCGTGTTTTTGCGCGTGCCGCTCCATAAGCCGTCGGGATTCGTACCGGAGCATTTCACGAACATTCAGGCGGGTTTGCAATTCGCCCGGCGCAAACTGCAGCGCGATCCGGCCCAAAACAAGCAGATAATTTGCATCACCGACGGCGAACCGACGGCCCACGTCGAAGGCTGCGAGTTGGTCCTGATCTATCCGCCCAGCGACCGCACGGCGCAGGCAACGCTCGACGAGGTCCGCCGCTGCCATGACGCGGGCATCCGCCTCAGTACGCTGGCCCTGATCGAGGATTACTTCTATCTGGATTTGAAGAATTTCGTGGACCGAATGGCGCGGCTGAGCCGCGGAATCGCGGTATACTGTACAGCGGGAGAGTTGGGCCGCTATGTGTTTGACAGTTTCCTGAGCGGCCGCAAAACCCGGAGGCAAGTGGGGTGAATGGACATGAGCGACACCGCGACGCTACCCGAAGTCATCACGGAAGAGCGGGACAAGACCAAACGCCAACCGCCCTACCACGTCATTCTGCTTAACGACGACGATCATACCTACGACTACGTGATCCGCATGCTCAAGGAACTGTTTGGGCATCCGGAAGAACGCGGGTTTTTGATGGCCAAGGAAGTGGACGAGCGCGGCCGCGTAATCGTCTGCACCACGTCGATGGAGCGTGCCGAACTCAAACGCGACCAAATTCACGCGTTCGGCGCCGACCCACTGCTGGCGCGAAGCAAAGGCTCAATGTCGGCTACGATTGAACCGGCTGAGTGACGGATTGCTCGGCTGGCAACTTCGCCTTTTCGGCATCGGGCGAAATCGAATTCGGAGCGAAATCGGCCATCGTCCGCCAATGAATGCGGAAGAAATTGCGGTCTTGATCGGCTGTTTGTTCTGCCACTCAACCCTTTTGTAAGTCCCGAAGACGTGATCCCACCAGTCGAGCGAAATGCCGAAGTTGTGCCGCCACATGTTGTGGACATGATGAATGGTGTGAACCGGCCGCCGCATCCAAAAGGCCAGTTCCGGCTGCTCGTGCTGCACCTGGTGGGAATAGGCCGCGAACGCCGCGTACCACGATCCGCCGGCGGCAATGCCGATTCCCAACCAAAGCAAATCCAACACCAGCCAAGAGAATACAAAGCAGCCAATCAAGAACGGAACCGCCGGCAGAAAATACACGAGGAACTCACCCCACCAAGCTTGGCCCGTGCCTTCGGAGTGATGCAGGATGTAGATGTTGCCGAGCATGATGCGCTTGTGCATTAAGTAGTGGATGGCGCATTCGACAAATATTCCAAATACGAATGCCCCCATGAAGCCCGCAACGCACCAGCCAATGTTCGCGACCATGACACTTCACTCCGGGAATGGACAATTCAAGGAGGGTATTCGTGGTCCAACCGTTGTTAAGCAGCTCCGTCTGTGTCAAAAAATGAAACTACCGAAATTCGCTCGGCAATGCTACCGGTTTCGATCCAATCGTCACTTTTTCGGGGTCAAGTCCCATACACGCACGGTTTGATCGGTACTGACGGATGCCAAGCGCGTTCCCTTCTCCAGGAAAACCAGGCCTTGCACCCAGGAAGTGTGCCCTTCGAGATTCACGAACAATTGACCGGTTTCAGGGTTCCACAGCTTAAGCGCGCGATCCTTTCCCGACGACGCCAGCGCGGTACCTGATGGATGGAACGCCAGACCCGTGACCGTGCTGGTATGCCCGGCTTGCATGGTGCGGATGAGTTTGCCGTCGGCCGGATTGAGCAAATGAATCTGCCCGACGGAATCGCCCCCGGCGACTGCCTTGCCGTCGGGCCGAAATGTTACGGCGGTAATCGGAACGATCGGCAGCGGCGGAGTATTGGCGGGCGGGGCGGGGCGGAAAGTGAATGCCAGCAGTTTCTTCGCGCCGGGCACGTCCCAAAGCAACACTTGGCCGTCATGCCCGCCCGAAGCAAGTTGTTTTCCATCGGGCGAAAAGGCGACGGCCAAAATCCAGTCGGTATGGCCCGAGAGTTTTCCGGCGGGCTTGCCTTCGGGCAGCTCGAACAAGTGAATCGTGCCGCTGTCGTCGCCTGCCGCCAATTTCTTGCCGTCGGCCGAAACGGCCAAGGCCCGCACCATCTGCCCGGTATCGAGCGTGAGCTTGGCGTCGCGGCCGGGCAACGACCAGAGGTGGATTTTGCGATCGGATCCGGCGGTGGCCAAAGTGGAGCCCGAAGCGGCGACCAGTGCCGTGATTGGTCCGTCATGAACGTTCATCGCGTCGGGCGCTTTTTCGCCGACGCGCACGCCCATCCACGCAGACCGGGGCCACGAAAGTAAGTTACCGTGTTCACCGGCCACGACCAACAACTCCGCGGCTTCATTCACGGCGATGGCGTGGCACGGCCCATCGAGTCCGCCCAACGTCTGATCCAGCCGGGCCTGGGCCGGATTGATCGGCGGCCACATGCGCGGCTTCGGCGGCTGACTGAACAGCGGCCCGCTTATCGCCAGCAACGCGACGAGCGAGCCGACAAAGTTGCAACGGAAGATCATCACTTCGCTCGCCGAACCGACTTGATCGTCACCGTTTCCACCGGCTGCCAATCGCTCAGTCGGCCCTTGACCGTCTTCACGCTCTTGATCTTGTCCACGATGTCCATGCCTTCAATCACCTTGCCGAACACGCAATAGCCGGCGCTGCCGTCGTTCTTGTCCAAAAAGTTGTTGTCGACCGTGTTGACAAAAAACTGGGCCGTAGCGCTGTCAGGATCCATTGTGCGCGCCATGGCGAGAGTGCCTTTCTTGTTCGAGAGGCCATTGGATGCTTCGTTCTTGATCGGCTCGCGGCTCTTCTTCTCCTTGCCATCGGCGTCGAAGCCGCCGCCTTGAATCATGAACGTGTCCTTCACGCGGTGAAAGATCGTGCCGTCGTAGTGCTTGTCGTCCACATAAGTCAGAAAGTTCTTCACGGTGACCGGCGATTTGTCTTCGAACAACTCGATCTTGATCGTGCCGAGCGAGGTTTCCATGATGACCACGGGATTGGCTCCTTGAGCAGTTCCAACAACGGCGAGGCCGAGCAACGACGCGATGAGGCGAAACAGTTTCATCGATAGCTCCTTACTTTTTGACGCGACGAACGGACTTGATCACGATATCTTCAACGGGCACCCATTGGTGTCCCTTGACGTCGACAGTCTTGATTTTCCGGATCTTATCGACCGCATCGTCCATACCTTCCTTGACCCGGCCAAAGACGCAATATTTGCCGGCATCCAAGTCCGGATTATCCACGACATTGATGTAGAATTGCGCGGTCGCGCTGTTCAACGCCTGCGAGCGCGCCATCGCCAGTGTGCCGCGATTGTTCTTCAACCCGTTTTCCCACTCGTTCTTGATCGGATCGCGGACTTTCTTCTCTCTCATCCCCGGCTCGAAACCGCCGCCCTGAATCATGAAGTTTTCCTTGACCCGGTGAAAAATCGTCCCGTCGTAATGCTTGTCGTCCACGTACTGCAGAAAGTTCTTCACC
>JBGQCZ010000032.1:0-16125 GCA_041495645.1 Gemmataceae bacterium
CACCGAGCGGCTGCGGCCGCTCCGGTCTGGCGCAACATATCGCGGCGATTCATGAGAGGTGCTCCCAGTTGGAGGACGGATGGAAGGTGGAATCAGTGTAAAGGTGCAAGAGCGAGGTTGCCAGCGGTGAGTCGAATTTTGCCCAAAAATGGTTAGCGAATCGCTACGCGTCCCGGCGTCAAAAATCACCGGGCCGGAACATTCGGAAGCCGTGGAAAAGCTCGGAAAATAGGACCATTTACTCTTGCTTCCCCATCTTCACTCCCTACCATCTCAATTGAGTCACACCTAGTAAAATTTCCAGCAACAGGGATCCACCACATGAGTAAGCGTTTGTTGGCATTTGCATTGGTTTTGGGCGCTGCCGCGTCCATCGCCGTCCCCGCTCAGGCCCTCGGCCGTCGCGGCGGTTCGTCCTGCTGTGATGCCCCCGCCGCCTGCAACAGCTGTTGCAATCCCTGCGCCATGCAGGTCACCTACGTTGACAAGGTCATCACCGTCAACGAGACCAGGCTCGTTCAAAAGACCATTCCGTGTCAGGTGCAACGCGCCGTCTGCACCACGGTCAACGCGCCCTTTATGTACACGGAAATGCAACAGGTGACCAAGCCCGTCACCACTAACGTCACCACCTACAAGATGGTGAACAAGCAGGTTCCCTACACCTACACCGAAATGGTGCAGGTGACCAAGCCCGTCACCAGCAATGTCACCACTTACAAGATGGTGAACAAGCAAGTTCCCTACGCCTACACCGAAATGGTGCAGGTGACCAAGCCCGTGACCACCAACGTCACCACTTACAAGATGGTGAACAAGCAAGTTCCCTACACCTACACTGAAATGGTGCAGACCGTCACCCCGACCCAGAAGATGGTGACGACCTATCAGTGCGTGGCGCGTCAAGTGACGGAAGTTCGCCCGGTCTGCAGGACCGTTTGCGTGCCGGTTTGCGATCCGTGCACCGGCTGCGTTCGCAACGTTCGCACCACCGTGACGGAAAACGTTTCCTGCAACAAGACGGTTTACGAGCGCGTTGCCGTCAACACCCCGTGCACCGTGAACGTGGTCACTTGCACACCAGTTCAGAAGCAAGGCACCCGCACGGTTTGCGAGTGCATTCCGGAAACCAAGCCGGTCACCACCAACGTGGTGAGCTGCGTAGCGGTCCAGAAGCAGGGCATGCGGACGGTTTGCGAATGCATTCCGGAAACCAAGCCCGTCACCACCAACGTCGTCAGCTGCGTACCGGTCCAGAAGCAAGGCACTCACGCCGTTCAGAAGGTCAGCTACGTGACGGAAACCGTCAACAAGACCGTTTGCGAACGCGTTTGCGTGCAAGTGCAGAAGACCGTCAAGGTCGCGGTTTGCACGCCGTGCTGTGCTCCGAGCACCACCCCGCCGGCGACGACTCCGCCCGCCAAGATGCCGCCTGCTCCACCCAAGGCGCCGGCAACGATCGGCGGCTGATTCGGCTTTTGACAAATTCCGCCGCTCGCGGCTCTCAGGCCGCGAGCGGCTTTTTTTTCGCGCCGCGCCAAACTTCGTCCAGATAACCAAACAGTTCCTCTTCATAACGCTGCCGGCGAAAACGAATGGCTTGCCGCCGGGAGCCGGCCGGATCGAATATCTCCCGTAAGCGTTCGAATCCCGTCATTGCGTCGATCAAACACTCAGCCGATTGTTCGTTGAAGAATAAGCCGGTCGGAGAGGCATCGTCGACGCCGCGCACGGTCTCGGTGACCCCGCCGCGGCCGTAGGCAATTACCGGCGCTCCGCAGGCCATCGCTTCGACGGGCACGATGCCGAAATCTTCCTCGCCGGGAAACAGCAATGCCCGGCAACGGCGATAATGATCGCGGATGACCGTGTCGGATTGCCAGCCCAAGCAGGTCACGCCCGGCCCGTCCATCGTCTTCAACCTCGCCTCATCTTGGCCGCTACCGATGATCACCAGTCGTCTCTTGAGCCGCCGGCACGCTTCGATCGCCAGGTCCAATCGTTTGTAAGGCGCAAATGCGGACACGCAGAGGTAAAAATCCTCGCGCGTCGAGTCGTCGGCAAAATAGAAATCGGTATCGACGGGCGGATGAATGACGATGCTGTCGCGGCCGTAACATTCGCGAATGCGTTGTTGCACGGTTCGGCTGATGGCGATGAAATGGCTAACGCGATCGGCCGTGGCTCGGTCCCAAGCCCGCAACCTGCCAAGAAGCTCATCGATCAGGCGACGCTTCAATCCGCTGAACCGGCCGCCGCCGAAATAGGACTCACGCAAGTGCCAGGCATAGCGCATGGGCGTGAAGCAATAACAAACGTGCGGCGCGCCTCGAGGCGGCTTCGCCGACTTGGCGACGCAATGGCTGAAGCTAAGGACCAGATCGCAGGGCGGCAGTCGCCACAATGCCGCAGCCGCCGGCATGAGCGGCAACAGGTAGCGATAGTAATGCTCCACGCGCGGAATCCGCTGCAGAAAGCTCGTTCGGGGCTGCAAGGCTTCAATGGCTGGCGAAAGCAGACCGCGGGAATGGATGAGCGTATAGAGGCGGGAACTGGGCCAGCGGCGGCATACCAGCTCAAGGCACTTCTCGCCGCCGCGCATGCCGGTCAGCCAGTCATGAACCAATACAAGTCTTGGGGCATCCATGCTTTGGCAATCCTAGTTCCTTGGCGTGTTGCCTCGGTAGACATTGTCCGATGTTGGGATCGCTATGTCCACCGACGGTGCCAAGTTCGCTCATGATTTGGCCCTAATGAGCGGACGGCACTCGCGTTACAATCGGCATGGTAGGATTGGTCGGCCTGATCGCCTTAATTGTACCGGCCGGGTTGATTGGCAGGCGGCATTTTTTCGCATATAGTTGAATGATGGGTTCGTGTTGAAGCATTAGTGCGGCGCGCCGAGCGCTCATCCACCCGGCCCCATCGCGGATTGTTCTTTCGACTGCACGAGGTGGCGGATGGCCCTCAAGCTGAATATTGGCAAATGCACGCTCCTGGGTAATTACCGGGAAAACAACGAAGACTCGATCGACGTGAAGCACTTCCCGGACCTGGATGTGTGCATCGTTGCCGACGGGATGGGCGGCCAGGCCGCTGGCGAAGTCGCCAGCAAGCGGGCGACCGAAGTTATTCCCCGTGAGTTGCGCAAAGGGCTGCCTGGCGCAAACGGGGCCGACGCCACCAAGATCGTCGTCCGCAAATCCATCGTGCTTGCCAACGAGGAAATCATCCACATGTCCAATCTGGACCGTGAGATGAAAAACATGGGCACGACGGTGGTGATGGCGGTTTGGCGTAAAGGGGCCGAGCTTTTCGTGGCGGGCGTCGGTGATAGCCGAGCGTACTTGATTCGCAAGCAGCAGATCGAACAGCTTACGGTCGACCACTCTCTCGCCCAGGCGCTCGTCGAGGCCAAGACGATAACCCCGGCCGAAGCGAAAGAGCACCGCTTCAAGAACGTGCTCTGGAAGTACTTGGGCACGCGCGAGGTTGGTGAGGGGCCCGAGGTTAAAGTCATCGCGATCCAGGCCGGCGATCGAGTCGTGCTGTGCACCGACGGTGTAACCGGCGCTATTACAGACGAGAAACTTCTGAACTACGTCCTTTCCCAACCCGACGTGCAGGCCTGCGCCGATGGCATGGGCCAGTTGGCCCTCGACAGCGGCTCCAAAGACAATGTCTCCTGCATCGTCATCGAAGTCGTCGAAACGCGTTGAAAATGGACGAGAGGATGATTTTCAGCATTCATCCTTCATCCTTTCCTAAATGTACAGTTGCGTTGTCGGTTTGATAATCAATTCGGGGACCGACACGCGCGGCGGCAGGGCGGCTACGAACAGTATCGCCGCGGCCACGTCGTCCGCTTTCAGAATCTTCGCCTTATGCTCATCGCTTACCGGGGTCGGGCGATTTTCCAGGATCGGCGTGTCGATTTCTCCCGGGAAAATATTGCAGACGCGAATGTTATTGTCCTTTTCTTCGGCGGCCACGCAAATGCCGAGAGCAGCCAGTCCAAACTTGGCCGCGTTGTACGACGCCCCACCGAGCGGACCCGAGCGCTTCCCCGACGTCGAATTGATGCAAATGATCACGCCATCTTTCCGCTCGCGCATTTGCGGCAATGCCGCCGCGATGCAATGAAAGGCCCCGTCGAGATTTGCCGCGACCATCTCGCGCCAAGTTGCGGGCGTGAGTTCCTTGATCGTGCGCTTCTTGATGTTCATGCCGGCGTTGTTCACCAGCACGTCAATGCGGCCGAATTTCTGGGTCACGGCGCTCACGAGCGATTCCGCTTGTTTGGCGTCGGATACGTCGGCGGCGTGGGCAAATAGATTGGGCCCGCCGCCCAGGTCTTTGACTGCGGTTTGAAGCTTGTCGCCATTGCGGCCCGCAATCGCCACCTTCGCCGATTCCTTCAGAAACAATCTCGCCGTGGCCAAGCCCACGCCGCTCCCGCCGCCCGTTATCAACGCCACACGCCCAACGAGCTGACCCATAATTCTTCCTTTCAGTTCTTTGACGGCTTGACTACGAGGTTTCGATACGCCACCGGGCCGTGGTCCCCCTGGAATAGCAACGGGCCGGTGGCCGCTTCCTTGCCGGTCAATGCGCTGGTCGTTGGTCCTTTCACTTCGACGTTTTCGTGAATGACCTGGTCGTTTAGCGTCACTTTCAAGAACTTGGCGTTGGCAGTCTTTTTGCCGTCGCTGAACTTCGGGGCCTGGAATTCGATGACGAACTTCTGCCATTCGCCCGGTTTCTTGCTCGCGTTCACCTTCGGCGCCGCGGTGTTGTAGATTCCGCCCATATCGCCGGGACCGACTTTGTCTTTGCCAAAGCTGTCGAACACCTGCACCTCGAATTCGCCCATCAGGTAGATGCCCGAGTTTGAGCCCTTCGGCACCATCACTTCGACTTCGATGACGCAATCGCCGTACTTGGTTTCGGTGAAGATGTCTACGCTCCCGCCGGAGGTGTTGACCAATTCGCCGCTGTCGAAGGGCGAAGACTTCGGGCGAAAATCGATCTTCGCGGGATCCTTCTTGTCGAGCGCAGCGACGCCGACGTCCCACTTGCTCTTGTCTTTGCTGCCTCGGAATTTCCAACCTTTCAAAGTCCCGCCGTCGAATGGCTTGGACGGTTCATCTGCAGAGACAATCGCTGTCCCGACAAACAAGGCGATCGAAGCGAGGAAGTATTTCATCGTTGGGCTCCAGGTTTCGAACTATTGGGTATGAAGTTCGACCACGTCTTTATCGTGCAATACATGCTCGCGGCCGACGGACTGGCCATCGAACACGCCCGTGCCCCAAATGCGGGCTGATTTCAAATGCTCC
The DNA here is from genome assembly GCA_041495645.1 of Gemmataceae bacterium. Taxonomy (GTDB): domain Bacteria; phylum Planctomycetota; class Planctomycetia; order Gemmatales; family Gemmataceae; genus JBGQCZ01. Next base: position 5,340 of record JBGQCZ010000032.1, read on the forward strand.
ACGAAGTCCTTGTGCACGTGGCCCGCGAACTCCAACAACGTGCTGCCAATCGGGACGGTGAACGGGGCTTTCATGTCCGCCGGCTTGCCGGGCGCCTTCGCGTAAACGCGTATTACTTTGAGCCAGTGATAAAGCACATCGCGTAATTCTTCGAGCCCTTGCCCGTGCAACGCGGAAAAGGCGTGGATCGGGAAGCGCTGGGCGAACATTTCCTTGACGATCGCCAGTCGATCCTCGGCGCCGTCCGCATCAATCTTGTTCGCCCCCAGGATCGTGCGCGTGTAGTGAATCGTGTAATCGTCCGGGTCGGCGGACGGAAGGCCGGTCAGCACGGCTTTGACACTCGCCATGCGTTCGATGACTGTTTCGACTGCGAACGGAGCGTCGTCGTCGGCCAGATCGACCATCAGCAGACAGGCATCCGCGGCCCGCACCATGCTGCTCACATAGGGCTCGAGGAAGTCGGCCGTAACGGGCGGCGTGTCGATGAGTTGCACGCGCACATCTTCCCAATCCATCATCCCGGCGTGCGGTTCGCGAGTGGTGAACGGATAAGCGGCCACTTCGGGCGTGGCCTTGGTGAGCCGGGTCAACAATTGGCTCTTGCCGGCGTTGGGCGGGCCAAGCAAAACGATCTGCCCTGCGCCCTGGCGTGGAACTTTGTAGCTCACGCCGGTCTTCTTGGGCGTGCGCTGTTCCTGATCGACTTCCTTCTTAGCGTGGCTGAGCTTTTGCTTGAGTTCCGCTTGCAGCTTTTCACTCGCTTTGTGCTTGGGCACCTCTTGCCACATTTTTTGCAGAGCAGCGAGGCGTTCTTCGGCGGTTTGCGCGCGGCGGTACTCTTCCTCGGCCTCGTGATATTGTGGAGTGAGATTGACGGCCATGGCGAACCCTCCCACGAACGCTTCACCATCACGATAACGCCGCGTGCGTCCGACGGGTAGACCCGTGCCGTCCCAATCGAGATGTCCGAAAGATGTTGGCCGGGAAATGCGGCATCCAAACGAACAGCGGTTGAATGAGCCTGAAAATCAAGCTCTTTCAACCGCTGCCCATTCAAGTCGCTGCTTGAGAATACCCCCAAGGGGATTCGAACCCCTTTCACGTTCAGCGTAAGGGCAAGAAGGGCAAGGTAGTTACGGAAAACGACGAATTTGCCTTGGCCCACACCTTGGCCCGCGAATCGCAAGACGACCCCGACTTGGCGTTGATCCTCGAGCGCTGGCAGACGCTGCCCGAAGCTCTTCGCGCTGGTATCGTGGCGATGGTGAAGGCGAGCGGGCCGGCTTGACCCCCACCGGGGGGGCCGGTCAAATTCTTCGGAGCGCGATTGTCCAAACCATGTGCAGGGGGCCGCATTTCGACACGGGTTTTTGAAGGTGGGGGTATCAGCCAGAGGGACGATCATGGGCAGGCGCGGACCGAAGCCGACACCGAAACGGATACTAGAACTTCGCGGAAGCTGGCGTGCGAAGCGCAATCCCCATTCCCCCGAGCCGGCCCGCGACGTGCCGCGCTGCCCGTCCTGGCTCGGCAAGATCGCCAAGAAAAAATACCGCGACCTGGCTCGCACCCTCGACGCGCTCGGCGTGCTGACGGCAGTCGATGGGGAATTGCTCGCGGCTTTTGCCGTGGCGTGGGAGGAATTTGTCACCGCATCGCAGACGCTGGCGGAACAAGGGCGCGTCAACAAGACGCAATCTGGTTACATGCAACCGCACCCCGCCGTCGCAATGCAGCGCAGCGCATGGGCAGCGCTCCAGCGATTCGGCGCGCTTTTCGGGCTCGACCCGTCGTCGCGCTCGCGGCTGGAAGTTTCCGAACCAATGGTTGATCCAAACGGCAAACACCGCATTCCAAGTCGCAACCGCGGCTGACAATTCGCCGGCTGATTTCGGCTTAGCGCATCGACACCGACCGGCGCAGTGATTACACTTTCTGAACCGTTTGTTTCCCGCGGCTCGCGGAACGCGCCCATGACTCCCCAGCAATTCATCGCCAAGTGGAAGCCGGCCGAACTTTCTGAGCGCTCCGCTTGCCAACAGCATTTCCTCGACCTTTGCGAATTGCTCGACCAGCCGAAGCCCGCCGAAGTGGACCCCAAGGGAGACTGGTACACATTCGAGCGGGGCACCGACAAGGTGGCCGGCGGCCGCGGCTGGGCCGATGTTTGGATGCAAGGCAAGTTCGGCTGGGAGTACAAGGGCAAGCACAAAGACCTGAAGGCCGCGTATCAGCAACTGCTTCAATACCGCGAAGCGCTCGAAAATCCGCCGCTGCTGGTCGTCTGCGACCTCGACCGCTTCGAGATTCACACCAACTTCACCGGGACAGTGAAGACGGTTCACGCATTCGACCTCGACGGACTGGCCGATCCGAAAAACATCTTGTTGCTGCGGCAACTCTTCACCAATCCCGAAGCGCTGAAGCCGGGAAAGACGCAAGCCGTCATCACGGAAGAAATCGCGCATCGCTTTGCACGGCTCGCCGATGGCATGCGCGCCCGCGACATTCCGGCCGAACGTGCCGCCCACTTCCTGATGAAGCTGATGTTTTGCATGTTCGCCGAAGACGTGGAATTGCTGCCGCGCGACCTGTTCAAAAAGACCGTAGCCAACGCGAAACGCGATTCGGCCCGGCTGACGAAACTGCTGCGAAGTCTGTTCGATTGCATGGCCAAGGGCGAATCGTTCGGCGCGGAGTCGATCGAACATTTCAACGGCGGTTTGTTTGATAACAACGACGCAATCGATCTAAACCAAGCCGAAATCAACGCCCTGCTGGATGCCGCGGAATGCGACTGGTCGCAAGTGGAACCGACGATCTTCGGCACCGTATTCGAGCGGACCCTCGACCCCAACAAGCGGTCGCAAATCGGGGCGCACTTCACCAGCCGCGCCGACATTGAAACGCTACTTCAGCCCGTCATGATGGAACCGCTGCGCCGCGAGTGGACGGAAGTGAAAGCGAAGGCGGACGAACTCTGGTCTAAGGCGAAAGGAACAAAGGCCAAATCCAAAGCCCGGCTCAACTTTGAATTGTGCGTGACCGGATTCCTCGACCGCTTGGCTCACGTCACGGTATTGGACCCGGCTTGCGGTTCGGGCAATTTCCTTTTCGTCGCCCTGCATCTCTTGCTTGACCTCGAAAAAGAGGTACTAACATATCTGGCTCAACACGGGATAAACCGCGTCCCATATGTCGGCCCGACGCACCAACTCTTTGGCCTCGAAATCAATCCCTTCGCCCAACAACTGGCGCAAGTGGTAATTTGGATCGGTTACTTGCAATGGATGCATTTCAACGGCTTGCTTCGGCACCGCGACCCCGTGTTGGACCCGTTCGAAAGCGTCAAGCAAACCGATTCGATTCTCGACTTGAGCGAGCCGGCAAGACCGAAAGAACCGAAATGGCCCGAAGCCGAGTTCATCGTCGGCAACCCTCCATTTCTGGGTGACAAGAGGATGCGCGGTGAACTCGGTGACGAATACGTAACCGCACTCCGAAAGCTGTACGAGGATCGGATTCCCGGTCAATCAGACCTCTGTTGCTACTGGTTCGAGAAAGCCCGTGCGCAGATTGAGCGGCGCAAGTGCAAGCGCGCCGGCTTGCTGGCAACGCAGAGCATCCGCGGGGGCGCTAACCGCACCGTAGTTGACCGCATCAAGAAAAGCGGCGACATTTTCTGGGCCAACAGCGACCGCAATTGGATTCTGGATGGCGCGAATGTCCACGTTTCGATGATCGGTTTCGACGATGGAGGCGAAAAAACAAAGACACTTGACTCGAAACCTGTCGCTACCATCAATTCCCAACTCGCGTCATCGGCAGCGGTTGCTGACGCGGCGACGCTGGCCGAAAACGCGAAACTCGGCTTTATCGGAGTGGCACAAAAAGCACCTTTTGACATCTCATTCGAACGCGCTCGCGAATGGTTAGACGCTTTGAATCCTCATCGACGACCAAATAGCGACGTTCTACGCCCCATATGTAATGCCCAGGACATAACACGGAGGAGTCGGGGAATTTGGAACATCGATTTCGGGCTGGGCATGCCCGTCGAAGAAGCGGCCAAATATGGTCTACCTTTCGAATGGGTCAAGAAAGTGGTTGGTCCCCTAAGGACAAACCATCGTGAGGCGAGGCAAACCAAGCTCTGGTGGCTGTTTGCGCGTCCGTGCCCCGACATGCGTCTGGCGCTCGGTCCCCACAAGCGATTTCTAGCTACGCCGCGCGTTTCCAAACATAGGGTTTTTGCTTGGCTAGACCCGGGTATTCTCTGCGACAGCGCCGTCGTTGCTTTCGCCCGGTCCGACGATTATTTCTTTGGCGTCCTGCATTCTCGCGCGCATGAGGTATGGGCACGGGCGCAAGGCACTCAGGTACGGGAACGTGAGAGCGGCTTTCGGTACACCCCTTCAACCTGTTTCGAGACGTTTCCCTTCCCCAAAGCGACGCCCGAGAAGCAAGCGGCCATTGCGGCGCCGGCGAAGGAGCTCGACGAGCTACGGAGCAACTGGCTAAATCCGCCGGAGTGGACGAAGACGGAAACGCTGGAATTCCCTGGCTCCGTTGACGGCCCTTGGAAGCGCTACATCCACGACCCCGACGCCCGCGGCATTGGCACCGTGCGCTATCCACGAATCGTGCCGAGCTACGCCCACTTCGCCATTCAACTGAAGCCGCGAACGCTGACGAATCTCTACAACGAAATGCCAACATGGTTGGCCAACGCCCACCGCAAACTCGACGAAGCCGTGTTCGCCGCCTATGGTTGGTCCCCGGACTTGACCGACGATGACCTGTTGGCGAAGCTGTTGGAATTGAACCTCTCCCGCGCCGGCCAAGCGGCACCCGCGGCGCACTCCGAAGCCGTCGAAGATCCTGACGCGGACGAATAGTTTACCGTGGCACCACGGCGACGATTCCCTTTGCCTCGACTGCCGCATAGTCTCTTTCACAACGGGACGATGGGAGTAGCTACCCATCGACCGGGAGCGCGGCCGCAATTGATCCTCTGTGATTGCCCCGCGCTCCCGGATTGCCCGCCAACAGAGGAAGAAGTCCATGTCAGACATTCGCGACCCGCGCACTCCGGAAGAATTGGACCTATTGCAATGCATCGCCCGAATTAACGACCTCCGCGAGGCGACTCCGGTCCAGAGATGGGAACCAAACGCCGCAATGACGGGCGCTCCCCCGACTCCGCCCTGGCCGGACATGGAGACGGTTAGCAGATTGACTGCCGACCTCAAAGTGCATTGCGAGCGCGTCGGGATCAAAGTGGAGAATATCCCGTTCCGGCTCTCGGGTTCGCCTGCGGGAGTTTCGGAGCAACAGTGCAAGCGAGCGAACCTCTTAAACGACTTGCAGGCTTACGCCGAATCAAAACTACGTGAGAGTTTGGCGAATTCTCTCGTTGGCCAACAGGCCCCCGCGGCGCAACCGGCCACCACGCCGCCGGCCGAAGCGGCCCATGCACCGGCACCGGCGACGGCGCGCGGCGAAATGCCAACCTGCGAGAGTCTAACCGACGAAATTAATTCAGAATTGGAATACTGTCGCGCTCACATAGTTCGCGGTTCGCGGGGCTGTCCGCCCGGTCCGCCAGTGCCGTATGGCCTTGAGACTGTTGGAAACACTATCCGGCGACATACTGGCGTTTTTGTTTACCCGGCGATTGAGCCACTATGGAACAAGGCCGTTTTGCTAAAGCGCGGTTGCAACTATCCAACGCTTCCGGAGTATCCTGGCGAACCTCAAAGCGGAGGGGACGCGGTCAAAAAACTTGAGATGCTCTTGGAATGGCTGGCCGCTCCGCGACGCCCCGCATTCCCACTCGCATTGCTAGCCCGAGGCCAAGCCGAAGGGAACGGCGGGGACGGGGAAGCGGCCGATCCGGCGCTGGCCCCCACCGCGACGCAACGGATCGCCGCACTGAAGCAAATGCGTTCCCTATTCGACCGCGAGCCAATTGACCCGCCCCTTTTTCATCAACTGCAATCGAGCGAAAACGCGCAGTGGCCTGGCCGGCCGTGGACCATCAACTTTAAGGGCCAAACGCTCAACGCTTATTACCACGGTGCCCGTAACCGAATGGACCTGTTTCAGCGCTTGGCAGACAGCGCGTACCGATCCGTGCCGCCAGCCATGCTAACCGATTTCACTCTCTCGGCGTCCCCTATGATCCGCGGCGTCGATGCCAATGACTCCCTTCTCTGGCTCTCGCTGCTTTATCAACTTGCCGAACACGGCCAATGTCCGCCCCTGCGCGTCGAGGCGTTCCATCGTCACTCAAGGCCCTTTCGGATGGGGACGGACCGCCAAGAGGAGGCGCACGGCAAGGCGGATCGGCCAGACGCCCCCGCTAGGGAATACCCGAACGATGGTTACTTCGTCCATCTTTCCCCCGACGTGTTCAGTGCAAGCGTCGGGGCGATCGACTTCTTTCTCGAACGAGCTGAGAGCGACGGCGGGCACGGAAATGCGGCCATTGCGCCGCCATCGATCCGAAACGAACTCAATTCCGATAATCTCTGGTTTGACATCGACAGCGACTTTGTTGCTCTAGCTACCGTTGCCGACGAGCGATTTCAGCGAATGCCGGGAACACGCGGATCGGATTCTCGCAAAGTACTCGATGCAGTACCACTCCGACAGACACTTGCCCAACAAAAGTTGCCCGCTGGCTGGAGGCTGACAGCGAAGATGGGTATTTCGCACGAAGAAGCAAGTCGCGTGATGAAAACAGCCGAACGGCTCGTCGCCGAATGGATTCACCCTGATGACAAGCATTTCGATTGGATGGACCAATGCGGTAACGTCGAAGCCGAATTCCGCCGCTGGGGTGAGCGCCTGGCAGGCATGCAGGCGGATAGAAAAGTGGGCGAGCCGAGCCAGACGTTGGCGATGGCCGATGCTCAAAAAAAGCCGGCCGACGAACCCGACATGGACACCCCTCTGGACGAAGCGGGCTTTGTACCAATGTCCGATGTTTGGCCCCAGCATTTCGACACCGCGGGGACTTGCTCCCGATTCCTCGCCAGCCACACGACGGACATTCGGCAACGGAAGCCGTCGCCGAACCGGCGCGAAGTGTACTTACCCGATTGGCACCGCTACTGGAAGAAACGTGAGACGATTCAATCTGAGGCGTTGGACGCCGAAGAAATGCAAGAGCGGATAGCCGACATCGAAGCCCGGAAAGTCGAAGCACGCGCCAAGAAGCGGCGCAACTAGCATTGTCAGTTGCGCACAAGTTGCGCGGACCAAAAAAACGGCCGCGGGATTCCCGTGAATTGCGGGAGTTTCGCGGCCTTTTTTGTTGCGCGTCACACATGACCCTACGCCATTTTGGCATGATGCCGGCCATGAAAACGACTCGCCGCCCTGCTCGCCGTTCCGTGGCCCGGTTACTGTCCGCGCTGGATCGAATCATCGCCGCCGCGCGCGTCGCGGATTCCGAACGCAAGCGGCTCGCCCGCCAAGCTCGAAAGGGGAAGGGGGCCGGCCATGTCCGCTGATCCGCTGTTGCTCTCCGACGTTGAGGCCGCGGCCTTGGCCGGCGTTTCGCGTGCGACCTGGCATCGGCTTCGGGCTGCCGGCAAGATTCCGAGGGCTATGCGGCTCGGGGGCTGCGTACGCTGGTCACGCGCGGAGCTGGTCGCATGGATTGGCGCGGGTTGCCTGCCGGTCGAAATGTGGGATGCCATGCAAGCGCAGGCCCGGCGACGGGGGACAGGCTGAAACGAAAATTGATGGGGCGCGCCGAAGGGCAAGGCCGGATTCTCAACTGTGCCTGGCGGGGTGCAACTCCCCGGCGCTCCAGCGAACTGCGAAAAGGACACGCCCGACAATTGCTTGTCGGGCGCTTCGGCAAAGCCGGATTCTCACTCATGAGTATACAAAAGCAAGCCGCGGACCGCAATTCCGAAAACGGCGACGCGCCGCCATTGCCCGACGTGCCGTTGCCCGCCCCGGATCGGTTGCCGCCCGAAATGCTTTCCGCCCCCTGGCTCGCATGGCGTGCCGAATGGCAAGCGAAAAAAGCTGGTTGGAAGCTCTCCAAAATTCCTTGCGACTCTAACGCCTGCAATGTCGGCTACAACGACCCGCACACCGTCACCACCTTTGCCCACGCGCTGGAACGCGCCAAGCGGTTGCGTCAGGCACGCGGCCCGCATTTCGGGGTTGGCGTATCGTTCAGCAAGCCGTGCGATTTTTGGATCCTCGACCTCGACGGCGAACTGACCAAAGGCGGTCCGACTCCTCGGCTACGCTGGTTATGCGAAAACGCGCCGACGTGGGCGGAAGTTTCGGTAAGCGGACACGGATTGCATTGCGTCTTCCGTGGCGGTTGGGCCATCAATCGGAAACTGAGCTGGCGCGGACAGCAAGCCGAACTGCTGGGCGCGGGGAAATTCGTCGCCATCACGGGGACGCACTGGCCCGAATCGTTGGCGACGTTGGGCGATGCCGGACCGTTACGGGCTGAACTCGACGCGCTACTGGCCGGCTCGCCTGCCGATCCGCCGGCGTCCGCGAATGGCAGGACGGCCGGGAAACGCGCCACGGGGGGCGATTCAGGCGACGATCGAACCAAACGCGCCGCGGCATACCTTGCCAAGTGCGACGCGGCAATCAGCGGACAGGGCGGCCATGACACCACAATGAGCGCGGCCCGTGCGATTGTTTGGGGATTCGATCTTGGCGAATCGACCGGCTTTCAGTTGCTCGCCGATCATTACAACCCGCGCTGCCAACCGCCGTGGTCGGAAAAGGAACTGCGACACAAGTGCGCGGACGCGGCCACAAAGCCGTGCGACAAGCCCCGCGGTTGGCTATTGGAAGATCGAACAATTCGGGGCGCGCCTGCGCTCCGAGTGCCAACGACAAAAGGCAAGGCGAGTGCAGAAATGGCCGCGGACCGTCCGCAAGCCGTGATTGTTCGCCTTGACGCGGTTCAAGCCCAGCCGGTCGATTGGTTATGGGAAGGCCGCATTCCGCTGGGCGCTGTCACCCTGATTGAAGGCGATCCGAACCTAGGAAAATCGACGTTGACCGCGGACCTGGCCGCCCGCGTTTCGCGCGGTTGGCGCATGCCCCCGGACGGCGGGCCGATGCCCGACCTGCAACCCGCTGGCGTGCTGTTGCTGTCGGCCGAAGATTCGTTGGAACAAACGATCAAGCCGCGGTTGGAAGCGGCCGGCGCAGACACGTCGCGAATCGTCGCCTTCACCGCGGTTCGGGACAGCTCTGGCGACGAACGCCCGCCCGTGCTGCCATACGATCTTACCGAACTCGAAACGACGATAATGCAACACGCCGCGCGGCTTGTCGTGGTTGACCCGCTCATGGCCTACCTCGACAGCGAAATCAACGCCCATCGGGATCAAGACGTTCGCCACGCCATGCACCGGTTCAAGCTGTTGGCCGAACGAACCGGCGTTGCACTTGTCGTGGTGCGCCATCTCAACAAACTCGGGGGCGGATCGGCAATCTATCGCGGAGGTGGTTCCATCGGCATCATCGGGGCGGCCCGTTCGGCGCTGCTGGTGGGGCGCGACCCGTCGGACCGCTCGACGTGTGTCATTGCGTCCGTGAAAAGCAACCTGTCGCGCCCGCCGGCCAGTCTGAGGTATCGGCTTGAATCCGCCACGGTCAACGGCGTTGAGGTGGGGCGAATCGGTTGGATGGGCGAATGCGACCTGACGGCGGACGATCTTGTCGCGCGACCCGAGCCGCCCCGAGCCAAGAGCAAGGCGGAACAGTGCGCCGACGCCATTCGCGAATTGATCGGCGACGGCGCAATAAAGTCTGACGAATTGGACCAGCAATTGACGGCGGCGGGTTTTTCTGGCAACGCCATCCGGGATGGAAAGCGATTGGTGAAAGTAAAGGCGACGCGCGAAGGCTTCGGGCCGCAAGCCGTCTACACGCTCTCCCTGGCCGTGGCGGACGGGGACGCCATCGCCGAATGATCGGCTCACGCTCGGGGATCGGCCCCAGAAACACCGCCGATCCTCAAGCATGGTGAGTTGCAAGCGGAAAACCCATGCTTGAGGATTTCCCCGACCCCCGAGCATGGTGAGTTGTAAGCGGAAAACACCATGCTTGCTGAAAATCCGCAAGCATGGTGTTTTCTCGGGAGAAAACGCCATTCTCTCCATGCTCGGGGATTTCCCGCGTGTTTGGGGACGGTCCGAGAATTCACAAGGGCCGCACCTGTTGGTAAAAGTAGGTATTGCGGTGTTCGTGGTCCGAAGCGGGGAAAGCTCCCGGAGGTAGCACAACAAATGGGATGGGACAGAGGCTATTACTACCGCGCCCACAAACTCAACGGCCGCGTAGTACGCGAATACATCGGTGCTGGACTACCGGGAAGACTCTGCTCTGAATTGGATGCCCTTGAGCGGCAGCGGCGGGAAGAAAAACGAGAGGAAGAACGTAAACAGCGGGAAGACCTCGACGCCCTCGACGCCCCGGTTGACGAATTGTCTGAACTGGTTGACCGGCTTGCCAGCGTAACGCTAGAAGCCGCTGGGTTCCACCGTCGCAAAGGGCAATGGAGGAAACGACGTGTCCAATGATGCGAAGTCGGAATTGGAGTCAGACGCGGCAAACCTCAGAAAACTGATCCGCCGTGCAGAAAGTGGCGATGCCGCGGCGCTTCCGGCGCTCCGAAAGATGTTCCTCGATCTGCCCAGCACTGTTGAGCTAGTCGGCGGCAACCTTGCCCAGCAAGTGGAGCGAACTTTGATCAAAGCTGCCGCGGGGAGCAACTTGG
>JBGQCZ010000033.1:0-15834 GCA_041495645.1 Gemmataceae bacterium
CTTTCCGCCCGGATCGCGGACCGTGATTTTCATGCCGCGTTCCAGAACTTGTTCATCGCGGAAGACCTGAGAATAATTGCGCACCTCCGCGTGCGGCACGTTCGCTTTCGTCAGTATCTCGCGCCATTCGGCGTTCGGTCGTTTTCGCATGATCGTGGCGACTTTCGGCACGAGTTCATCACGATGCTCGACGCGCTGGGAATTCTTCACGTACCAGGAATTCGCAGCCAATTCCGGCTCGCCCGCGACGTGGCAGAAATGTTGCCACTGGCCGTCGTTGCCGATCGCGAGCACCAACCAGCCATCGGCGGTCTGGAACAACTGATACGGCACGATCTGCAAATGCGAGTTGCCCTGCCGCGGGAAAACCGTTCCGCTCGTGAGATACGCCTGAGCCACATTGACCTGCGCGGCGAGGGCGCAATCGAGCAGCGCGAGATCGATCGCGTAACCGTGACCTGAACTCTTGCGCGCATTCACGCAAGCCAGGACCGCGACGGCGGCATAGAGACCGGTCAGCACATCGGTGACGGCGACGCCGACTTTGCTGGGTGGGCCTTCGGCTGGACCGGTGATCGCCATCAGTCCGCTCAGAGCCTGGATCGCGAAGTCGTACCCCGGCACGTCTTTCATCGGCCCGGTGCGGCCAAACCCGCTGATCGAGCAAACAATCAGTTTGGGGTGCTTCGCGAGCAATTGTTCAGGCGTCAGCCCGAGTTTCGCGGCGCTATCGCTACGAAAGTTCTCCAGCAGCACGTCGCAGCGATCGAGCAACTGATGAAGAATCGTTTGACCTTCTGGTTGAGCGATGTCAAGCGTGATGGCGCGCTTGTTGCGGTTGCAGGAAAGGTAATAGGCGCTCAAGTCACCAGTGAAGGGAGGACCCCAGCCGCGGGTCTCGTCGCCGGCGCCGGGGCGCTCCAGCTTGATCACGTCGGCGCCGAGATCTCCCAGGATTTGTCCGCAAAAGGGGCCGGCCAGCACGCGCGACGCGTCCAGCACGCGGACGTCGTGCAACGGGCCGTGAGGGTCAGTTTGCATTCAGCCCATAGAACACCATCCGATGGACCCGAGCAAGAGCAATGGCCGCGGCATGGACACAATTCTGATCGTGGTTTCCGATCTCGGCCCAAACGGAGCGGCGAAGCAAGTGTCGTTGTTGGCGCCGAAACTCGCGTGCTTGGGAAAATCGGTGTATGTGGCGGGGCTAGTACCGAACGATTTTTATTGCGGGCCGTTGCAGGCTGCCGGCATCCGGGTTCATTCCCTGGCCCGAAGTTCGCGATTCGATTTGCGAACGATTCTGAGGCTGAATCGGGCGATTCGCGAAGTTCGGGCCGATGCGATTATGGCGTGGCGGCGTTCCGCGCTGCGTATGACAGCGCTGTCGAGGGCGGCGCGACGTTGGCCGCCGATTGTCGCCGCGGACATGCTTTATGGCGGACCGTTATGCTGGCTGGATCGGCTGCTATTGCGGCGTGCAGACGTGGTCGTCGCGAGCGGTCAGTCCGAGCATCAACGGTTCGTTCGAGCGGGGATTGCCGAAAACCGAATTTCAGTTGTGCCGTTTTCTATTGCGGCTGCGAGAAGCCCGGACCGAAAGAGTGCGTTGAGCAGCTTGGACTTGCCGGCGAATGCCCGTCTCGTTGCTTGTGCAGGTATCGTTGATTCGGGGAAAGGGTTTCGCGATGCGGCTTGGGTGTTGAACATCCTGACCTTTGTCTACCCCGAACTATGGTTGTTAATAATCGGCGACGGGCCAGATCGAGCACGCGTTCAGGAGTTTGCCCGAGCCGGTGGTAATGAGGCAGCGCGGATTCGGTTCGTTGATTCGCACACGGACTGCACGAGTATGTTGGGCTTGGCGGAGGTCGTTTGGGTCTTGGGGGAACACGGCGGGCGCAACGTGGCGTTGGAAGCGCTGGCGGCGGGGCGGCCAGTCGTGGCGCGGGATCGGCCCGATCTGCGCGAGATCTTGAGCGATGGGGAAACCGGTTTTCTGGTCGATGGAGCCGACCCGCACGAAGTAGCCCGGGCGACCCGGCGAATCCTTGATGATCCCGCTCGACGCCAGACCTTCGAAGTGAACTCCAGTCGTCGGGCGCAGCAGTTTCAGGTGGCAGCGATCGCGGAGAAGTGGGTCAAATTATTGGATTCGACGATTGACCCGTTGCATCGCGGCGTGAATCGATTACCCTGATGGACATTCTCGCTTGGAGTTCGGAATTTCGAAGATGAACGACGTGATGACGCTGATCATGGCCGGCGGCAAGGGCACGCGGCTCGAACCGTTGACGCGGGACCGGGCCAAGCCTGCCGTGCCGTTCGGCGGGATGTACCGGATCATCGATTTCACGCTTTCTAACTGCATCAATAGCGGCTTGCGCAAGATCCTGGTTCTCACGCAGTTCAAGGCGCGCAGTTTGCACCGCCACATCCGTGACGGCTGGACGTTTCTGAGCGCGGAACTCGGCGAGTACATCGACGTGATGCCGCCGCAGCAGCAATTGCACGAGCATTGGTATTCCGGCACCGCCGATGCGATTTATCAAAACATCTACAACATCGAATTGGAAAACCCGCGCTACGTTTTGATCCTGGCTGGCGATCACATCTACAAGATGAACTACCAGAAGATGATCGAGCAGCACGAAACCAATAATGCCGACTTGACCATCGGCTGCATCCCCGCCCCGTTGGCCGAAAGCAGAAACTTGGGCGTGGCGGTCACTGACGAATCTTCGCGCGTGACTGGATTTCAAGAGAAGCCGCCCAAGGCTGCCCCCATGCCGGGCGACACCGGCCATTTCCTCGCCTCGATGGGAATCTACGTATTCTCGACCAAAGTCATGTACGAACAACTGATTGCCGACGCGGCCAACGGCGAGAGCAAGCACGACTTCGGCAAGAACATCATTCCCTCGATGATTAGCACTCATCGAGTGTTCGCGTACCGGTTCCTCGGGTCGCAAGGGAGAGTGGTTCCCTATTGGCGCGACGTCGGCACGCAGGATGCATACTACGCCGCGAACATGGACCTGGTTTCGGTGCAGCCCGAACTGAACTTGTACGAAATGAACTGGCCGATCCGCACGGCGCACCCGCAAATGCCGCCGCCGAAGTTCGTGTTCTTCGAAACCGGCCTGGCGGGTCAGGTGCGCCGCGGCGAAGCGCATGAGAGCATTGTCTGCAACGGCTCGGTGGTGTCCGGCGGGCGCGTTTGGAAGAGCATTCTCGCGCCGCTCGTCCGCGTCAACAGCTACGCCCAGGTTGAGGAATCCATCCTGTTCGAAAACGTGGACGTGGGCCGGCATTGCCACATTCGGCGGGCGATTGTCGACAAAGACGTTCAAGTGCCCAAGAACATGACGATCGGCATGGACCGCGCGCGGGACATCGCCAACGGATTGACGATTACCGACGACGGCATCACCATCGTGCCCAAAGGGCACACGTTCGAGCAACCGAAATGAGCATCGAGATTTCAGCCACCGATCGGGCTCCTCCACGGCGCAACTGCAACTGGCTGTGGGTGTTCGCGGCGCTGGGTGTGTTGGCGACCCTGGCGATCGGCATCAATTGGGTGTGGAACTCAACGCAACCACTCACTCCGAATCGATTGAATGAAGCCCGAGCGCTTTGGGGCCAACGACGACCTGCCGATTACGATTTGAGGATTGCCTTCACTGTGATGTCGGCCTCGTCCGACGGTTCAAGAGTCACGAACGTACACAAGTATTTTGTCCAGGTCCGCGGCGGGCAGGTGACGGGGTTTCTGTTGAACGGCAAGGAACCGGACCCGCTTTTCAGGCCAGACGGATCGCGCAACGTGGACGCGGAACGTCGGCAGCGCGAAAGTTATGACATCGACGGACTGTTCGATGCCATCGAAGAGTTTTTCTCGATCGACCAGCGTGACGGCCGCAAGTCGTTTCTGCGGGCGCGCTTCGACAAGACCGATGGTCACGTTATGCTGTTCTCGCGACAGATTGACGGTCTTAGAAGCCCATACATTCAGGTGGATTTGAAGCGGGTTCAGTGACAGGATAGCGGTAACGGCGTCGCGTTTTTCCGATACAAAGACTCCTGTTCCCGTTCAGCCTCGGAGGAAGGACCATGTGTCGCGCTTGGCTCGGCAGTGTGGCGATCGGGCTTGCATGCGCCGTTTCGGCGTGTGCCGACGATGATGCCCTTAAGCAGGCGCTGGCACTGGAAGCATCGATTCAAAAGGTCGTCGAGGCAGCCGAGCCGAGCGTCGCGTGCATCCTGGTGTCGCGCAGCGAAGCGTATGCCAAGTTCGGAGCGCTGCCTCTGAGGGCAAAACCGGGCGAGCTCGGTGGGTTTGACCCTCCAGACGACCGGTTAAACGGGCGGCGTGGCGAAAAACCGGATCGAGAACTGATCCAGCGCCTCAATCTGGCCGCGCCGGACGTCGTGCCCGACAGCTATGGAAGTGGGGTCGTCATTGATTCCGCAGGGTATGTTCTCACGAATCGACATGTCATTCTGGGCGCCACCAAAATATACGTTCGCTTGCCTGGGAAGCGTGGAAGTTATGCGAACATTCACGCGGCCGACGAACGCTCCGACCTGGCCGTGCTCAAGCTCATTCAACCTCCGGACGGACTCAAGGCCCTGCCGAAGGGCGATGCGGACAAACTAAAAAAGGGCCAGTTTGTGCTGGCAATCGCCAATCCGTTCGCGGCGGGATTCAAGGACGGGAGCCCGAGCGTGTCGTGGGGCCTGCTAAGCAACATTCGCCGGCGATTGCCGGGCGAACCAGATGACGGCGAGCGCCGACGACGACGGTTGTTTTATTATGGCGTTTTGCTTCAAACCGACATGCGGATGAACCTCGGCTGCAGCGGCGGAGCGTTGCTCGACTTGCGCGGCAATTGGATTGGACTGACGACTTCGTTGGCCGGTCTGGCGGGCGGGGAGTCCGCTGGTGGCTACGCCATCCCGATCAACACGCGGATGAATCGTATTATCGACAAATTGCATAAAGGCGAGGAAGTCGAGTATGGCTTTCTGGGAATCATCCAGCGTCAACAAGGGCTAGGCGATTGGCAGCCGACGCCGGGCGGACCGGCGGCCAATGCCGGCATGAACGATGGCGATCTGATCGTTAGCATTGACGGGCATGAAATTCGCGACCGCGACCCGGATGACCTGCTTCTCAGCGTCAGTGCGGCACTCGCCGGCTCTGAAGTGAAAATGGTGGTTCAGTCGGGCGGAACGCAGCGCGTGCTTCACCCGCGGCTCGTGAAGACCAAATGGCTCAGCGATGGGCCCATTATCGCCGCCAACCGGCCCGACCCAGTGCGTGGCTTGCGCGTGGATTACACGAGCACGAAAATCGGCGGGGGCGGGACTACGCAAAATCCTCAGATTGAGCCGGGCGTGCTGGTGCGCGAAGTGATTGACGGCAGCCCGGCGGCCAAAGCAGAACTCCAACCCGACCGCGATATCATTGTCGAAGTGAACGGCCAAACCGTGAATACCCCGAAAGAGTTTTACGACGTTGCTCGAAACGCCAAGGGTCAAATCGAACTCACGCTGCACCCCAGCGGCCGCAAAGTGAAATTGCCATGAGCTTTCGTTACGCGATTTGCAATGAGACTTTCGACGGCTGGGACCACGAGCGGGTCTGCCGTTTTGTCGCAGCGCTCGGTTACACCGGATTGGAAATCGCCCCGTTCACGCTGGCGCCGCTAATCACCGATGTGTCTGCCGAACAGCGCCGGACCTTGCGAAAGCAAGCCGAAGATTTCGGACTGACCATCATCGGCCTGCATTGGCTGCTCGCAAAGACCACAGGATTTACGATCACCTCGCCGGACACCGCTGTGCGCCAGCGCACGGCGGTTTACCTGGGCGAATTGGCAAAATGCTGTCGCGATCTGAGCGGCGACCTGCTCGTATTTGGCTCGCCGATGCAACGCAAGATTCCCGAAGGCCACACTCTCGAACAAGCGAAAGAACATGCCGTCGATACGTTTCACCGGGCCGCGAAGTCGTTTGCCGATTGCGGCGTGACGCTGTGCTTGGAGCCGCTCGCGCCGACGGAAACCGAATTCCTGAACACGTGCGCCGAAGCCAGCGAGATGCTGGAGCGCATCGACCATCCGAACTTCGCGCTGCACCAGGACGTGAAAGCAATGTCGGCAGAACGGCTGCCGACGCAAGAGTTGATCCGCCGCTACGCAAAGATGACGCGACACTTCCACGCCAACGACCCGAACCGTCGCGGGCCCGGTTTCGGCGAAGTCGATTTCCGCCCAATCTTTAAGGCGTTGAAAGATACTACCTATCGTGGCTGGGTCTCCGTGGAAGTCTTCGATTACAGCCCGGACCCGGAAACGATCGCCCGCAAAAGCATCGAGTATATGAGAGCGTGCGAGAAAGAGTGCTAACCACAGAGTCACAGAGAGCGCAGATAAGAACATTGAAGGAGAACAGAATGAGAGCAGCAATTCTCTTGGTGTTGTCTTCTCTCTGTGTTCTATGTGACTCTGTGGTTGGCGGCTCCGCGGAACTTCAAGTCGGGTTCGGCGAAGCCGACATCACTCCCGCACTAGGCGGCAAGCCTGTTTACATCGCCGGCTTCGGCCAAAACCGCAAGGCTGACGGCGTCGCCGATCCGCTTTTTGCTCGTGCGATCGTTCTAACTGACGGCCAACAGAGAATTGCAATCGTCTCTCTCGACGTAGTCGGCTTCTTCTACGCCAATGTCCAATCCGTCCGCAAGAGGCTTGACGGGTTCGATCACGTGGTTATCAGCAGCACGCATAGCCACGAAGGGCCGGACACGCTCGGTCTTTGGGGCCCGACGGCTCTGATGAGCGGCATTGATCCCGATTACATGAAAAAGCTGGAGGACGGCGCCGCGGCGGCCGTGCGGGCGGCGGAGAAAGACCTGCGGGTAGTGACCGGGAAGATCGGCACGACAAACGCGCCCGAACTCTTGCACGATGGCCGCCTGCCGATCATTAAGCACGACGAATTGGTCGCCCTGATGTTCACCGATTCAAAAACAAGGAAACCGGCGGGCATCGTCGTGCAGTGGAATTGCCACCCGGAAACGCTGGCCAGCAAGAACACCAAGCTCAGCGCCGATTACGTCGGCTACACCGTCAAGGAAGTGCGGGAGAAGCATGGCTGCCCGGTGGTATATCTGACGGGCACCGTGGGCGGGTTGATGACTTCCTTGAATGTGAAGATTCAGGATGACAAAGGCAACGACCTCAAGGACGGTACATTCGAAAAGACGGAACGCTTCGGCCGGCTGGTCGGTAAGGCCGCGCTGAAGGCGCTCGACGATGCCAAAAACGTGGAATTGACGCCGTTCAAGATTCGCAAGAGCGAGATCTATCTGCCGTGCGACAACAAGATGTATATCCTCGGCCGCCAGGCCGGCGTGCTGAAGCGCGAGGCGTTTCTTTGGGCCGATGACATGAGCAATCCCGTGCCGGCAAAGGACGAGGACGCCGGCAAGAAGCGCATTTGCATGAAATCCGAAGTCGGCTGGCTCCGCCTCGGCCAACTCGATATCGCCACCATCCCCGGCGAGATCTATCCCGAACTCGTCCTCGACAAAGTCGCCGATCCTGTTCCGGAAGGCGCCGATTTCCCAGACGCGCCCATCGAACCGGCCATCTACAAGCAACTGAAAGGGCCGTACCGCATGATCATCGGCTTGGCCAACGACGAGGTCGGCTACATCCTGCCCAAGCGCCAATGGGACGAGAAGCCGCCCTTCACCTACGGATACAAGTCGGCGCCTTACGGCGAAATCAACAGCCTCGGCCCGGACACCGGGCCGTTGATTTGCGAGGCATTCAAGAAACTCACGGCAGAGAAATAACCGGAGTCATCGATGAACGTTCATTGTTTCGCGCTCGCAGTTTGTCTCGGAGCAACCTTTGGCAGCGCCAATCTCCTCGTTGCCCAGCCGCCAAAAAACGACCTTCACGGCGACCCGTTACCTCCCGGCGCTATCGCCCGGCTTGGCACGATCCGTTGGCGGGCCGGAAACAGCGTGATTCTCGCGGCGTTCCTCGATCAGAAAACCTCGCTCACGGTTACACAAGATCATCTCGCACAAGTTTGGGACAACGCCAGCGGCAAGGAACTGCGCCGGTTCGATTCGGCGGGGAACGCTCGGCCGAATCCGGCCGATCCGCGAGCCATGTCCATGTTGTTCGCGCTCGGCGGCAACGTGGCCATTAGCGCCAACGGCCAGCGCTTGGTCGTGGTCGGACGCGATGGCGTCATGCGCTTGTGGGACACGGTTGCGGGCAAGGAGTTGAGGGACTTCGGCGATGTCGGCAGAACCACCATGCGCCTGAGCCTATCGCCCGACGGCGAATTGTTGGCGGCGGTGGGACAAGATCGCTCCGTCAAGGTTTGGGACATTCGCAATAATGCCGGACCGAGATCATTTGCCGCTGCTGACATGGGCCTCAACACCATGCTGTCCTATCGCACCGAGTTCAGCGCCGACGGCAAGACGCTGCTTCAAGTCGGACTCGAATTGAACAACGGCGTCAAGCCGGTCGCCATTCTCTGGGACGTTGCTCGCAGCGCGCAGCAAAAGCGGCTCGAACTTCAGGCCGCCGGAGGCAACTCCATGGCGGTTGCCAGGGCGGTCATTGCTCCGGATCAATCCATGTTGGGATTGCCGATGCCCGACACCCTGACGTTCGTGAGCGTTCCGGAAGGCAAGGAAATGGGACAGATCAAGGGGATCACCAACGGCTATCAGCAGACCTTCTTATTCTCTCGCGACGGCAAGACCCTGATCGGCGCGGGCAACGATTCGCTTACTGTTTGGGAAGTCCCGAGTGGCAAAGTGCTGCGGCAATTTGGAAAGGCATCGGGCGGGGCAGCGAATCCGGCCGTGATCCAGGCTCGGGCAAATTCGGTCGCTTCGATTTCGCCCGATGGCAAAGTACTCTTAACAATCGATGGTCCTGCGTTGACATTGACCGATTTGGAGACCGGCAAGCGGCTCAATGAATCGGCTGGGCACACCGGCGTGCTGAAGGAGGCGTTCTTCGCCCGCGACGGCAGCGAAGTGTGGACGCGCGGCGCCGATTCCCACGTCCGTCGCTGGAACGCGACGACCGGCGTCGAGGTTGGCCACATCGACTTTCCCGACAAGGTGCCTTCGTGCCTCCTATCCCCAGACGGTAACTGGTTGGCCTTGGGAGACGGGGTCAGCAGCGTGCGCTTGTTCGAGGTCGCGACGATGAAAGAGAAACACTCGTTCGCGCCGGACGGCGGCGGCATCGGCTACAACAAGGAGTTTTCTCCAGACTCGAAGAATGTGGCCATCGTCTCGCGCATCGGCCGGAGCGGCTTTATCTACGATGTCGCGACGGGGAAACAGCAATTGGAATTTCCATTGCCGCCCGCACCGACTGTCAACCAACCGATGATCGGCGGCATGCCGCGGCCGGTGGTGATTTCCGGCATTAATTTGCCCCGCCGGCTGTTGTTTTCCCGAGACAGCCGCCGGATTGCGATTGCTTCTGAGGGGTATGTCACTGTGTGGGAGACGTTGCATGGCCAGCAGATCGGGCAAATTCGTCTTGAGGAGCTAGAGCTCTTGCGCCATGCCGCTTTGGCGCCCGATGGTCGGACCCTTGCCATCGAAACCTCTTCCGGAACGATCATCTGGGAACTGGCGACCAATTCCAAACGTCTGGTCCTCGACACGGTGAGAAACCAGATCGATGATCCGTACGCACGGCGTGTGGCGACACTTGGAGCGGCTGCAGCGTTTCCAATGTCGATGGCCTATTCGCCCGATGGCCGGTTGCTGGCTCGCGCGGGAGAAGATCGCAAAATCCGCTTATGGGACGTGGGGACCGGCAAAGAAGCGGGCTCGTTCGACGGCCATCGCGGAGCGCTGGTTTCGGCGTCGTTCGCGGAGGATGGGAAGCGCCTGGTCACCGGTAGCTGCGACACCACGGCGTTGGTCTGGGACGTTGGCCCGATTCGGGACAAACTTACGCGACCGAGTTCGAGCTTGTCTCAAGAAGATATCGAATCGCATTGGAGCGCTTTGATCAATCCGGACGGAGCGAAGGCCTTTGGAGCGATCCAGGCATTGGCGGGCGATCCGGCCAAGTCCGTGAAACTCCTTCGCGACCGCATCGAGCCCGCCGCCGAACCAGATCCCAAGGCGGTGGCCAAATGGATCGCCGACCTGAGCAATCCAAAGTTCTCAGTCCGCGAGCGCGCTCGCAAGGAATTGGAACACCTGGGCGAGGCGGCAGCGCCCGCCTTGCGGCAGTTGATCGAGAATGGCGCTTCGGCCGAAGCACGCAAGGTCACGAAAAAGCTGTTGGAGGAGCTTGCAGTCTTGACCCCGACCGGCGAGCGGCTCCGGGCACTGCGGGTAGTAGAAGTGCTGGAGCGAGCCGATACGCCGGAAGCCGTGGAACTGCTGAAGAAACTGGCGTCGGGCGCCGCCGAGGTAATTCCCACACCGCAAGCCCAAGCGGCGCTCGAACGGCTCGGCGCGAAGAAGTGAATCAAATGCCAAGCAGTTTGGCACGGATTTCGGCGGGGATCTCGATCGACTCCAGTTTTTGCTCGGTCCCCACGCGGATGCACACGGCCGTGACGCGGCCTTTGGCCAACACGTCGGCGCCGCGGCGAAACTCGTGCGAATAGGTCACCGACTTGGTACCGACTTGCTCGACCGAAATGTACACTTCGATTTCGTCTTCGAAACGGGCCGGCTTCATGAAATCGCATGACGCAGAGACGCGCGGGAAACCCAACCGTTGAGCGCCCTCGCGCCACGATACGTGCAGGCCCCGCGAACGCAGGAACGCGACTTCGGCTTCTTCCATGTAGCGGAAGAAATTGCTGAAATGAACGATCCCGGCCATGTCGGTGTCGTGAAACTCGACGCGACAGCGATAGATGAATGTCTCGGTCATGCCATTATCATACGGGCTTGGGAATTACCCACGGATGAAATACCAAAGACGAAATACCAAAGATGATCCGTGGTATTCAATCCGTTGGTTTAATGAATTACCCGCAATGGCAAGCAGCGAGCGCGAAACGTAAACGGGCTGTGTTCAGGTGTATTTCTGTAAGACGGTCAGGGTGTTTTGGGCCATTGTTTTGGCGGTGAAGCGTTTGCGCACGGCAGCTTGGCCCTTGCGACCCAGTTCCTGGCGCAGCGCTGAATCATCGAGCAATTTTCGCAGTCCGTTCGCCAGATCGATCGGATCATCCGGATTTACCAGCAGCCCCCCGCCGGTCATCTCGATCAGTTCTGGAAACGACCCATGCCGGGGTTGCACTACCGGAACACCATGCGATAACGCTTCCAGCACATAAAGCCCCTTCGGCTCGCGGTACGGCGCTGGTACACTCAGCACGTCGATCGAGTTCAGGAAGCGCACTTTGTCTTCATGCGTCGGCGAATCGACGTGTTGGACCTCGTCGGCGAGTCCGGCCTCCGCGAGTTTCTTCATAATGCCGTTGAGATATGGCTTGTTATGGCTGCCCAGCCAGCCGGAGAATCGCATCCGGTATTTCGGCGCGTTGGGCGATTTTCGTAAGTGGATGAATGCGTCTGCCAGAATGTGCAGGCCCTTTTCTGGCGCGATGCGGGCGAAATAGCCGATGGTCGGCTTTCGGCCGTCGGCCGTCGGCTTTCGGCCATCGGCTGGGTCTGGGTGCAATTTGATACCGGGATACACAATCTGAAACCGTTCGCGAGGTAAACCGAGATAGCCCGACATGAAGTCGGCGTAGTACTTGCAAGTGGCAATGTATCCGTCCATGTGCTCGCAATTGGCGCGAATCTTCTCGATGGCTTGCTTGCGGATGTCGGGCGGAAGCATTTCCAGATAGATGTCGTCGCCCTGGAGCGTTGCGATGATCGGCACTTTCAACCGGCGTTTCAATTCCGGCACGATTCCCGATAACAGCACGTTGGTGAGAAGGATCACATCCGGCCGCCAGTCGTTCTCGAACCAGCGGACAAACTTCTCCACCTCCTTGCGCTGTTTGCCGTCCGTGCCGTCGAGCATCGAGAGGGTGAGGTCGCTAAGGTCCTCGGCGCGCACGCTGAACGCGAATTTCGCGACCCAGCGCAGCAAGCGCGGAAAGTTGAACAGCCGGTCGAGCCACCACGGCGTGTGGCGGAACAGGCCCGACTTCTGCTCCAGATAGACGTTGATGCCGCCGAAAAAGATCCGCTGTTGGCTGACGTTGGCTTCGTCGGTGCGGATCGGCGTGTAGGTGGAAAAGAGCAAGGCGTCGTGGCCGAGATCGTGCAGCGCCGTGGCCAACGTGTTGTCGCGCATGCACGAGCCGCAATACATGCCGGCGGCCCCGGCGGTGATCGACGCGATTCGCATCACCTCAGTATACCGCCCGCGTCGAGGGCTGAATCCGCTCGGCGGTCCGCTAGCATATCCGCGTTCCCTCTCTCCCGATTCGCGAGGTGCCCCATGCCGCGCCTGATCCTGCCTGTCCTGTTTGCCTTGGTCCCTGGTCTCCTTCATGCCGATCCGCTCAACATGACTGCTCGTTACTGCGTGGCGAATGCGGCCGATACGGGCGGATCGGAAGTTCGCGAAAGGAAACTCACTTGGGAGCCGAAACAAACCGCGATTGTGATCTGCGACATGTGGGACAAGCATTGGTGCCCGTCGGCCACGCGGCGCGTCGGCGAGATGGCGCCGCGAATGAATGATGTGATCAGCCATGCGCGAGCGAAGGGCGTGTTCATCATTCACTGCCCGAGCGATTGCATGGATTTCTACCAGGACGCTCCGCAACGGAAGATGGCAATGTCCGCGCGGGCGGCGAAGAATCTGCCGAAAGATATTGCAGAAGGTTGCCGCCGGCTCGATGACGAAGCCCCGCTGCCGATCGACGACCGCGACGGCGGTTGCGACGATATCCCCCAGCCCGCAAACTACCGCGCCTGGAAAAAACAGCACGACGCGATCAAGATCGCCGACGAGGACGCCATCAGCGACAAGGGCGTGGAAATCTGGAACCTGATGGAAGCACGCGGAATCCAGAACGTAATCGTGATGGGCGTGCACACGAACATGTGCGTGGTTGGGCGCCCGTTCGGCCTGCGGCAGATGGCCAAGCACGGCCGCAACGTCGTACTATGCCGCGATCTTACCGATTCGATGTACAACCCGCAGAAAGCGCCGTTCGTGTCGCATCGTCGCGGCACGGAACTGGTCATCGACCATATCGAGCGGCATGTGTGTCCGTCGGTCGTCGCGGCCGACATTTGTGGAGAACCGAAGGCCCCGCACGTTGTGTTCGTCATCGGCGAGGACGAGTATAAGACCGAAATAACCCTGCCGAAATTCGCTAAGGAAGAATTGGAAAAACGCGGCGTGAAATGCTCGTTCGTTTTCGCTGACGACAAGGACAAGAACTCATTTCCCGATATCGCGAAATTGAAGGAAGCCGATCTGATGGTGCTGAGCGTGCGCCGCCGCGTGCCGCCGAGCGATCAGTTGCAGGTGATTCGCGATTACCTCGAATCCGGCAAGCCCATGGTCGGCATTCGCACCGCCAGCCACGCCTTTTCGCTGCGCGACAAACCCGATGGTTGGCCGGCCTTCGACACGGAAGTGTTGGGCGGCAGTTATCAGATGCACTACGCCAACGCGCCCGACAAAGGCCCGGCCACCATCCTGACGGTTGTGCCGGAAGCCGCCCAGCATCCGATCTTGACCGGCGTCGCGGGCGAATTCTCTTCGAAGTCGCACCTTTACAGGAACAAATCGCTGGCCAAGAGTGCCACACCGTTGCTTCGTGGGAAAATCGGAGCGGACGGCAAGGAGAATGAGTTCGTGGCGTGGACCAATGCCTACAAAGGCGGGCGAATCTTCTATACGTCCCTCGGCTACATCGATGATTTCTCGGAGCCGTCGTGCCGGCGCTTGCTGTTGAACGGGATTTACTGGGCGATGGAAAAGTCGGTGCCGGTGAAATAACGCGGCTTGTCGATCTTGCGCGGTTATAATGACCGCAACTGGAGAAAACCATGACGACTGCTACGATCCTTGAGCCCGCCGCGCAACGAAACGGCAAATGGGACGACGATCCGCTTTATGAGATCGTCGACGGCCAAAAGGTGGAGTTGCCGCCCATGAGTATCCATTCGCAACTGTTGGTCACGACGATTTCGTCACGATTAGTCGTTTACGGCGAAACGAGCGGCCAGGGCCGCGCCGTCGCCGAAGGCTTGTTTCATCTTGCGCTTCCTGTCGATCGCAACCGCCGGCCGGATGTGGCCTTTGTCTCGGCAAAGCGATGGTCGTTGTCACGCCCGATTCCCGCTCGGGACAACGCTTGGAATGTCGTCCCGAATCTGGCCGTGGAAATCATCAGTCCGACCGATATGGTCGAAGAACTGATCGCCAAGATCGAGGAGTACTTTGCCTCCGGAGTTCAATGCGTTTGGGTTGTATACCCCAATCAAAGGCTCGTGCACATATTCAAATCAACGACTGAATTTCAAGGTCTTCGCGAATCCGATACGCTGCAAGACAGTGAGATTCTTCCGGGATTCAGCTTGCCCCTGGCAACCCTATTTCCGGCGGTGGAAAAAACTGAGCCGAAGAAAGGCGACTGATCCCGGCGAGATGAACTCCGAAACGCCCTTCTTAGCCCAACGCCTTTGGAACAACCTCTTCCAGCCGGTCGATTTCGTCTGTCGTGTTGTAGAAATGCGTCGAGACGCGCAGCAACAAGTAACCCGGTCGTTCGATGATCGGTATTTCGATCCCACGGTCCCACAACCGCTGGCGGATTTCCCACCATTGCAGTTTCGTCTCGGGAATGCGAAACGCCGTGAGTGCACCGTGCAAGCCCGGCTCCGCTGGCGTCGCCAAGGTTAGACCGCATAGTCCGACCAGCTTCTTTCGAGTGTAATCCGCCAGTTTTGCGATGCGCTTGCGGATGCGATCCAATCCCAGCCCACTTAGGAAGTCGATGGCCGCCGGAACGGCGAGCCAGGGACAGACATCTTTCGTGCCTTCGAATTCCAGCGCTCGCAAACGTGGCGTCGAGCCGAAGTCGTCGCGCTCGTCGGGCTTTGCTCGATCGTAGTGATAGCCCCAACTCACTTGCAGCGGTATGAGGCGATCCTCGCAACCGCGGCCGAGATAGAGGAAACCCGTGCCGGTTGGGGCGAGCAGCCATTTGTGTCCGTTGCCGCCGTAGAAATCCGCATCAACGTCTTTCACGTTGAGCGGAATCATCACCGGCGCGTGCGCGCCGTCCACCAGACTGATGATGCCACGCTTTCGGGCTTCGGCGCAGATTTCCTTTGCGGGAAGCACCAGACCCGTCGGCGACAGCACATGGCTGAAGAAAACCATCCGCGTTCGTGGCGTGAATTCGCCCACAAACGCTTCAACGATTTCTTGCGGGCTCTTCGCCAATGTCGGCAGCGGAAATGTTCGCAGCGTGAGTCCCTGGCGGATCGCGGCGCGTTCCCAACACCAGTGCATGGCCCCGTATTCGTGATCGGTTAGCAGGATTTCGCCGGGCGAAGCAAGGCTCAGTCCGCTGCCGACGATGTTCATCGCAACGCTGACGTTGGCGGTAAGAACCAAGCGCTTCGGATCGCCGCCGAGAAACTGTGCGAATCGCTCTCGCGCTTGCCACAACAGCGGCGGCGCGCGGCGCACGAAAAAATCGGTCGGTTCGGCCGCGAGTTGCCGGCGAATATCCGTGGCCGTGTCGAATACCGCTTTCGGCAATGGACCAAAGGAGCCGGTGTTGAGGTTGATCACGGCGGGGTCGAGCATCATCGCC
>JBGQCZ010000034.1:0-15202 GCA_041495645.1 Gemmataceae bacterium
CCCCCGGCAAACCGGGGGCTATTTGAGAGTCGATATGGCCACCGTACCCGTGCCGCGCATTACGGCTGAAACCAACGAGCGGATTCAATCGCCGCTCCGCCGGTTGCGCGGCACCATTCAGCGCTATGTCGTCTGGGACTCGCTCGCCTGGATCTTCATCCTGCTCGGCGCGTGGTTTTGGATCGGCATGATTGTCGATTACGGCGGCTTCAAGATCACCGGCTTCGATCTCGTGCAATTGCTGCCGAAATGGTTCCGCGCGCTGGTGTTGGCCGGGTTGGCCGTGTTCGTAGTCGCGATGTTGGCGCTGAAGCTGTCGCGGCTCGTGCGCCAATTCCAGCCCGATGCCTTGGCGTTGGTGTTAGAGCGGCGGTTCCCGAAATTGCTTGGCGACAAGCTGATCACGGCGGTGGAATTGTCCGATCTCGACGAGGCCGAGAAATACGGCTATTCGCGGGCGATGATTGCCTCGACGGTGCGCGAAGTGAGTGAGCGGGTCGATCAGATCCCCGTTCGCGAGGTCTTCAATTGGGGCCTCTTGGGCAAGCGCTGGCTGCTGGCCGCCGCCGCGACTCTCGGCATGCTGCTGCTGGCCACCGCGGGCTATCTCGTCTGGTATCGGTCCACCAACGTCGTGGACTTCGGCTATCGTTTCACCGACGTGGCCTCGATTTGGTTCGAGCGCAACGTTTTGCTGCAAGATACGCTCTGGCCGCGGCGCGCCTACATCGAGATTCTCGACTTCCCGGCTTCGGGCGAACTGCGCATCGGCCGCGATGCCCCCTCGCCGCGCATCCGCGCTCGCGCCCTCAAATGGGTCATCGCCGACCGCAACTCGGCCGACGGCTGGCGCGGCCTGAAATGGACCGACCTCACCCCGGAACTACTCGACGGGCGCGCGGCCCCGACTTTGCCCGCGGATGTCCTATTCAAGATCGCTTCCAAGCGCAGCAGCATGATGTTCATGGTGCATCCCGAGGGCAAAGCGGACCTCAGAGTCGATCAATTTGCCGGTCGTTGGAACTTGGATGCGATGGATCTGGTTCTGCACGATCCGACCATGCGCCAGGAATTGAGCGCGCAAATCAAACCCGACGAATTGACCGCGCTCGACGGCGTGCTAGAAACGCTCGACCAACGCGCCGGCGAGGCACGCATGAGCCGCACTCTGCGCAAGCTCGAAATTCCGCAGACGGTTTCGATCCATTATTGGGGCCCCAAGACCAGCAATGAAATGCCGATGACCCGGCATCAGGATTCGAACGAGTTCGGCTGCGTGCTTTCGGACTTGAAGGAGTCGATCAAGTTCTACATTCAGGGCGAAGACTTCAGCACCTATCCCCACCGGAAAATCACGCTCGTTCCCCCGCCGATGCTCACCAGGCTGGAAAAGGATGAATATTTGCCCGCCTATCAGTATCACCGGTTGCCGGCCGACGGAACCGCGCTCGATCTCAAGGGCAAGAAGCAGGAGCGATTGGGCCAGGGCGTGAGCCTCACCGGCGGCACCTCGCGCATCGACATTGCCTTCGGTTCCGATCTGGTGCTTCGCGGCGAAGTGGACAAGGACCTCGAGCAGGCCGTGATCCGCTACCGTTCCAATCAGAAGCCGGCGGCTGGTGCGGCCGCGGACACCGGCAAGACCGAGTCGTTGCCGGTGGGCGACGACAAGCGCTCGATTTCCAGGCGGTTCGACAACGTGACGGAGCCAATCGAATTTGACTTTGAATTCACCGACACCGACAACGTGCGGTCGCTGCGGCATATCATCGTTCAGCCGATCGACGACAAGATGCCGGAAGTAAACGTGGCCGTGGAGATCATCCGCAAGACCAATCAGGGCTACATGTGCACCCCGCAAGCGATGATTCCGTTCAGCGGTTCGGTGCGCGACGACGTGGGGTTGGATCGAGTCGAGTACCAGATGAGTTTCGCGCGCGTGGAGTCGATGCAGGTGCTGGCGATCCGTGCCGCGTTTGCGGCCGGAATCATGGGCACCGCGAGCGCGTCGCCGTCGCCGCGCGAACTGTACTCCGCGGCCTGGCTCGCCGATTACCTCGGCCGCGTCAGCGAAAGCCGCGAAGCCGTCAGTTCGCTGCAACCGCTCGTCCTGAAATCGTTCCAGGAATTTCTCGACGAGAAAAACCGCGACCATCGCTACGGCAAGGCCCAGTTGGCCGACTTGCTGCGCAAGCCCAACGGCAGCGACGATCCGGCAAGATCCTTGGACGAGATGCGGAAGCAACGGCACATTTCGCAATATGAGATCAAGCCGAACCTCGAATGGCTCGACTTGCAGGAACGGGTGGCCGAGTTCCAGAAAGGGCTCGACGACACAATCCGGCCGCGCTTCAAGATGCGCCTGACCATCCAGGCGACGGACAACAACATCGAAACCGGCCCGCGCACGCGCCAGAACAATGAGACCTTTACCTTCATCGTCGTGCCGTATGAGGAACTGCTGGCCGAGATGCACAAGGACGAGGAAAACCTGTCGTTCAAGGTGCGCGACCTGTACGACAAGATGGTCGATGTGCGCTCGGGCATCGACAAGGTGGTCGAGCGCATGCCGCGCGCGGACGGGAGCGATGAATTCCGGGCGTCGGCGTCGCGCATGTTCGACCTGCTGTCGGAGGTCGAGAAGGGCAGCGACGTGGCCCGCGAACTGTTCTCCGAATACAGCCGGCTGCTGAAAGAATCGCAGACGAATCGCCTGCCCGCTAAGGTCATCGAAGACACGGAACGCGTCGTGAACCGTCTGGACGACGCGATCCGCAATCACTTCGAGCGGGCTCGCGAGGCGCACACCATCTTCAAAGACGTGCTCGAATCGCGCCGCGTGCCCGATCCCGGTATCGTCGAAAACAGCCGCCAGCGCCAGGACGAATTGATTAATCAACTCAAGTTGATTCTGGATGATGTGGGTGGGATCGTTGAGATTACCAGGTTGGCCCAGCAATTGGGGAAGATCATCGAAGGCTCCCGCATCATCAAGGAGTCGCTCACCCAGTTGTTGCAGGACAAGGAAGACGAAGTGGGCGAGGCAATCGTGACCTTGAGCCCCAAGGCCGAGCCGATCGAAATGAGCAAGGGCGAACGGCGCGTGATTTCGATCGATATCGGCCGCGATCCCAACAGCGTCAGCCGCTTGTTGCTGGGATTTACCTCCCCGCCCAACAGCGACATCGCCGTGCCCAAATTGGTCATCGTCCCACGCGGGGCCAAGCAGGTTCAGGTTGAAATCGCCGTGGGAGATAAGACCGGGAAATTCGACATACCCGTGACCTTCACCTGTCCGGGCGGTTACATCGAGAAACTCGTGGACGACAAGCCGTTTACGCTCAAGGTGACGGTGAAATAGCCATCCGTCGTTAATTGCATAACAGTATGCCGGATAGGGAGTTGCGGGCTAGTCTGGCGAAAGGCCGTACTGTAGACGAGCTGGCGGTGAATCAAAGGTCGGCATCGTATCGTCAGATTAAGAGAGGAATCCGCTTAAGAGAGGAATCCGCTGTTATTCGGTTTCGCCGCGGTCCGAGGCTTGTTGGAAAAACCGCTTGGATTCGTCAGGAACTTAGACGTGGCACCGGGGTTTCTGCGAGATATACTTTGTCGGGACCATTGAGTCCCGAAGTCGCGGGAGGTAAATATGACTCGTCGCGTACTGGCCGCACTGGGTTTTTCGGCCCTGGCAATTGTCCTTTGCTGGTCGATGGGTGGACGCGCTGAACCGCCCGTCGCGGCCAACGTGCCGTCGGCCAAAGGCGGCGAGGCGACTCAGGAAGATGTGGCCCGCACCACCGCGACCACCGCCCGCGAATACAAAACCTTCGAGGAAGCGCTGCTCCGCATCGCCCAGCGCATGGAACGCAGCACCCGGCCCGAGGACCGCGACCGCGCTCAAGCCCTTCGCAAAGCCATCGACATCGCCAACAAGGCCGCCGTCGAAAACAAGTTCAACACGCTCGTCACCGAACTGGTCGGCAACAAGAACCTGACCATCGACGAACTCCGTCGCGCCGGCGCCGAAAACGACGAACTGATCAAAATCCTCCGCGAGATGCTCGAACTGCTGCTCACCGACACCGAGTTGCTCAAGAAGCAGGCGGAAATCGCCAAGCTGACTCAGATCATCAAGCAGATCGAAGGCGTGATCAAGGCCGAGAAGATCATCCAGACCAAGGCCGACGGCAACCGCGTGGCCAGCGAGGCGATTGCCAAGGAACAAAAAAACGCCACCAAGACGACCGAGAGCATCGACCGGCAAATGGGCGGCAAGCCCAACGACGGCAAGAAGGGCGACGAAGCCAAGGCCAAGAGCGGTGACCCAAAAAAAGCCGGTGAGCCGAAAGACGACACCAAGGAACAGAAGGCAACCGACAAGAAGGCCGACGACAAGAAGCCCGGCGACCCGAACGCCAAGCCCGGCGATCCGAAAGCCGGCGATCCGAAAGCCGGCGATCCCAAGGCCGGCGATCCGAAGGCCGGCGATCCGAAGTCGGGCGAATCCAAGCCGATGGACCCGAAGAAGCCGTCCGAGCAGAACAAGCCCAGCGAGCAAAAGAACAAGCCGGACAACAAGGCCGACTCGAAGGGCGACGGGCAACCGAAAGACGGACAGCCCAAGGACGGCAAGCCGAGCCAGGGCAAGCCGTCGCAAAGCCCGCCGCAACAACAGCAGTCGAGCCAGAGCAAACCGAACCAAAACCAGCAGCCGCAACAACCCCAGCAACCGCAACAGCCCCAGGAAAACGCCAACGCTCAGAAGAAGATCCAGGAGGCCATCGAAGGCCAGAAGAAGACCACCGAAGATTTGGAGAAGGAAAAGCGAGAAGAGGCATCGAAGAAAGTTGACGATGTGGTGGCGAAGTTGGAAGACGCCAAGAAGGAACTCGAGAAGCGGTTGCGTCAGCTACGCGAAGAAGAACTCGAACGATTGCTGGCCAATTTGCAGTCGCGTTGCGAACGCATGCTGGCCATGCAGATTGAAGTGTACGACGGCACCAAGCGGGTTTGGAACGTGGTGCAGACCTACGAGAAAAAGAAGCCGACGCGCGGCGAGGAACAGCGGTCGCAACAGCTGTCCACCCGCGAAGGTGAAATCGTCAAGATGGCCAACGGCACCCTGAACTTGCTGGGCGCCGAGGGCTCGGCGGTCGCTTTTGCGATGTCGCTGGAAAACGTCCGCGACGACATGGGCATGATCGAGAAACGCCTCGACAAATACGACACGGCCACGATGACCCAGCAAATGGAAGAGGACGTGATCGCGGCCCTGAAGGACATGATCGACGCGCTCAAAAAGAAGCAGCAAGAGATGAAGGAATCTAAGGGCAAGCCGAAGCCGCCGGGCCCGCCGCCGCCGCAAAAACTGCTGGATTTGCTCGCCGAACTAAAATTGATCCGGGCGCAGCAGATGCAGGTGAACAACCGCACCACGCAATACGGCAAGCAGGATCCGGTCGAACAGACCGATAATGACCTAATCCAGAAAGAGCTGGAAGTTATTGCCAGACGTCAAGTTCGTCTGGAAGATATGCTAAAGAAGATTGCAACTGGGAAGAATCAGTGATTTAATGTAGTATTGAGGTTGTAGGCTTTCTGTCTGGTGTGTAGGAAAGAGTTCAAACGGTTTGCTCCCGATGTTACGGGCGCGAAGCGTAAACTGGGCGGTTTCCCCAAGGGAGGTCCCTGTGTTCCGTCGCACTGCAATCGCGGCCGGTGTGTTGTCCGCCGTTCTGGTGGTTGGTTCCGCCAGGGCCGGGGACACCAAACCGGAAATCTACACGTTTGGTTCCCTGAAAGCGGTCGCCGCAGATACGGCCCGATCGCAGGCTCAGGAATGGCTCGTCAAGGTCGGCAAGACCGATGAGGCCACCCGCAAGCAATTCGATGCCATCTGGAACCAGGCCGACCAATCCGTGCTCGACAAGATTGCCGCGACCTTGGCGTTCGACGCCGAGGCGGCCAAGGTATTGAAGTCGGCGAACGACATCACCGTCAGCGTGCCGAAGGAAGTGCCCGCCGCGATCAAGGACCGCAAGCAACCCACCTTCTATCGAGCCAATCTGGCCCTGCTGTTCGCCAAGGCCGCTTCCAGCCGCCGGGTTTACGAGGAAGCCCTCGAAGCCCTCAAGGCCGTGAAGCCCGAAGACGTGGTCGATCCGTCGGCTTACTTCTTCCACAAAGCCGTTGCCGAACACGCGATGATGAAGCGCGACGAAGCCAGCCAGTCGATCGTCCGCTTGCTGGACGACGTGGCCGACGCGCCCGACCGCTACAAGATGGTCGCCACGCTCATGTTCTTCGACATGCAATCGTGGAAGAAGGACGAGAAAGACCTGCTGCAGATTTCCAAACTGATGGACAACAGCGGCCGCCGTCTCGACCTGTCCCGCGCCGGCAAGACTACCCAGGAAATCCAGAAGAAGATCGTCTTCCGCCTGGATGAGGTGATCAAGGAACTGGAAAACCAATGCAAGGGCTGCTGCAATTGCAACGGCGGAGCCTGCCCCGGCGGTCAGCCCGGCAACGGCGGCGGCGCCACGCCGAGTTCGCCGATGCAAGATAGCAACATTGCCACCAACAGCGGCCCCGGCCGGGTGGATGAGAAGAAGTTGAAGGAAATCGCGGAGATCTGGGGCAAGCTGCCCGAGAAGGAACGGGCCAAAGCCATGGTCGATCTGGTGAAGGAGCTGCCCCCGCGCTACCGCGAAATCATCGAGAACTACGCCAAGTCGCTGGCCCGCGGCCAGAAGTGACCTTCGGTTGCGAACCGAAACCACGGGGCTGTGCCCGCACCAGCGGTCACAGCCCTTTCCGTATCCATCCCCGCGCGCCGCGTTCGCATCAATGAGGTTCCCATGCGCATTCTGCTCGCTTGGCTTGCATTCCTCTCCTTTACAACGCTCCTCCACGCCGCCGACCTCTCCACGCTCAAGGGCAAGAAATACACCGGCGATTTCGTCTCGATCGACGACAAAGCCGTCGTGATCAAGACGGTGGAAGGCGATGTCGCCACGCCTCTGCCGGAAATCCTGCAACTCATCGTCCAAGCCGCGCCAGCCGTGAAGATTCCCGATCGCTACATCGACGTGGAACTGATCGACGGCTCCTTGCTGCACTGCAGCCAAGTCACGCTCAAGGCCAAGCAAGTGGAACTGACGATGTTGGGGAATACGCAGCTTACGGTGCCGATGTCGGCGGTGTTTTACGTCTTGAACGACGCGCACGACGCGGGCACGCGCCGGGAGTGGGATGGGATCGTCAGCGAGCGAGCCAAGAGCGATCGTTTCTTCGTCCGCCAGAACAATCGGCTCGACGGCCTCGAAGGAACATTCGGCGACGCGTCGGCGGACGGCAAACAAATTGATTTCACCGACTCGAAAGGCCTCCGCAAGGTGCCGGTCGACCGGCTCGCGGCGCTATTGTTCAACAACCGTCTCGAGGGCAACATTCCGCCGACCGCCTGCCGCGTCATCGACGTCTACAAGAGCACCGTGGTTGCCCACAAAGCGATCCTCAAAGGCGTTTCACTGGCAATCACCACGGTTGCCGCGGTGAATCTCGACTACCCGATGCTCGGCGTGGCCATGCTCGATTACAGCAAAGACAAGATCGTTTATCTGTCCGACTTGAAGCCTTCGGCGGAGGAGAAGCCGTTCGATGAGTTGTCGGTGTTGTACAGCAAGGATGTGAATCTGGACAATCAGCCGATCCAATTGGAGGGCGTGCCGTTCACCAAGGGTCTGGTGATCCATCCGCCGCTGGTGCTGACCTACGCCATCGGCGGCGAGTACAAAGAGTTCAAGGCGGTGATCGGCGTCGAAACGAGCGTTCAGACTCCGAGCCACGTTCGTCTTATTATCGAGGGCGACGGCCGCAAATTGTACGAAGCCGAGGTTAAGGTGAAGGACAAACCGGTCCCGGTAACGCTCGACATCAAAAAGATCCGCAATCTCAAGATTCGAGTGGTGCCCGAAGGCTTCCCCTATGGGCACCAGGTGACGCTGGCCGACGTGAAAGTGACGAAGTAACGGTTTTTGTCGGAATCTGTCGGTATTTTGTAGGGTGGGTCGAGACCGGGCTCTCAGGCCCGGGCGAGGCCCACCATTTTTGCCGCCGCCCGAACGGTGGGCCTCGACCGGGCCTGAGAGCCCGGTCTCGACCCACTACAAGAGCAAACATATGCGTCGAATTAAATGGATTGCTTTGGCATCGCTCGCCGCCTCATTTGTGCTGAGCATCGCCTTTGCTCAGAACCCGTCGATTCGCGAAATGGAAAAGCAGCGGATCGAGGCGATCAACCGCGTGCGTCCGGCGGTGGTGGCGATCTATGCTCGCGGCGGGCAGGGCGGCGGTTCCGGCGTGTTGATCGACAAAGAAGGCTATGCACTCACGAATTTTCACGTCGTGCAGGGCTCCGGCCCGGTGATGCAGTGCGGACTGGCCGACGGCGTGTTGTACGACGCGGTGCTGGTCGGGTTGGACAAAGTCGGCGACGTGGCCTTGATCAAGCTGCTGCCGAAGAAGGAAGGCGCGCCGTTCCCGTTCGCCCCGCTCGGCGACAGCGACAAGACGAAGGAAGGCGATTGGTCGATCGCGATGGGCAATCCGTTCCTGCTCGCGACCGACTTTACTCCCACCGTGACCTTCGGCCTGATTTCGGGCGTGCATCGCTACCAATATCCGGAAGGCACGCTGCTGGAATACACCGATTGCATTCAAACCGACACGTCGATCAATCCGGGCAATTCCGGCGGGCCGCTCTTCAATATCAAGGGCGAACTGATCGGCATCAACGGCCGCGGCTCGTTCGACAAGCGCCGTCGCATCAATTCCGGCGTCGGCTACGCAATCTCGATCAACCAGATCAAGAACTTCCTCGGCCATTTGCACTCGGGCCTCGACACCGATCACGCCTCGCTCGGCGCTCGGGTTCAAAGCGCGACGGAAGATATTCCGCGGCTCGAAGTGATGGAGGTGCTGGAGAAGTCGGACGCATTCCGCCGCGGGCTGGACCTCGGCGATGAACTGATTGCTTTCGCGGGCCGGCCGATGGGGACGGTCAACGAATTCAAGAATGTCCTGGGCATTTATCCCAAGGACTGGCGCATGCCGCTGGAATTCCGGCGCAAAGCGGAGCGCAAGGAGGCGCTGGTTCGACTGGAAGGCGTGATGGTCAAACAGGAGGAAGAAGAGGATCCGAACAAGCCGAAGACCCCAGGCCCGAACCCGCGGCCGGCCCCGCCGCCCATTCCCGACACGCCCGCGAAAAAGCTCTACGTCGAGAAGAAAGGCTTTGCCAACTATCACTTCAACGAGCTTCATCAGAAGCGCTTGTGGGAGTCGTTCGTCAAGCACGGCGATTTCAGCAAGAACAAGGGCGAATGGGTAATCGATGCGGATATGGATTTGGCATCGAGCAAGACGGCCTGCCGGATCACGCTGTCGGACCAGAAGATCAGCGACAAGGAAATACATCCGGTCGTCAAGTTCGTGGCGGTGAACGATTATGTTCTCGATCCGCTCAAACAAAACCTGGTGGATGCGGAGCGCACCGCGCCGGCGGGCAGCGGCGGATTGCTGATGGCCTTCCACCATTTCAAGGTGCTGCTCACGCAGGGCCTGCCGGGGTTTGGCCGCAATGTCGCTCACGGCGGGCAGGAGCCGTTTTACCCGTATCCGGTGGACGGATCGAAGCCGAAAAAGTTGCGTGATTTGCGGATCGATACCGAAGTGCTGCGGACTGAGACCGCCGGCGTGCCCGCCAAGTGGTATTTCTCGAAGACCGACCAAACGTTGCTCGGCTTCGAGGTTTTCCCCGAAAACAACGCCGACCCGTGCGAGGTCTATCTGTCCGATTACAAGACGATCGACGGCAAACAACTGCCGCACCGGATCGAGATCCGCAACGGCGACAACCGCTTCGCCGTGCTGACCGTGAAGTCATACAAGCTGGAATCGAAATAACGTTCTTTGGAACAACACACCATGCGGCGCCTGCTCGTTTCGACCATCTTGCTTGTGATTGCGTGCCCGGCCCTGGCCCAGCAATCGTTCACCGAAACCGCCCAGGAAGTGAACAAACGGGTCGTGAAAGTCTATGGCTCCGGCGGCTATCGCGGTTTGCCCGCCTACGGCAGCGGCATCCTGATTTCGAATAAGGGCCACATTCTTACGTCGGCCAACCACCTGCTCGACACCCAGGATTTGCGCATTCACTTGTACGACGGCACGCGCTACCACGCCAAAGTGGTCGTAATCGAGCCGGTGCTGGATGCGGCCATCCTCAAACTCGACATTCCCAACAAAGACGAATTCGAAAAGCTCGATTTGACTTTTTTCGACGTGCAAAAGGCGATGGCCGCGCCGCCGGCCCAAGCCGGCGATTGGGTGCTGGCCTTCAGCAATCAGTTCCAGATCGCCACGCGCGACGAACCGCTGTCGATTCAGCGAGGCACCATCGCCTGCTTCACCAAACTGCACGGCCGCCGCGGCATCTTCGACGCCAGCTATACCGGCGAGGTGTACGTCGTCGATGCCATCATGAACAACCCCGGCGCCGCGGGCGGCGCATTGACCAGCCGCAAGGGCGAACTGCTCGGCATCATCGGCAAGGAACTGAAGAACACGCTCTCCGAGACCTGGATCAACTATGCCGTGCCGATCAACGCTCGGGTCGAAGTGAAAGTCGGCGACCGCGTGGAAGTGGCGACCATGAAGGAATTCCTGGAAAAAGGCCCGAAGGGCGAATACAAGGTCAAGGATATTCCGAAGGCTGAAAAGGGGATCGGCGGATACCACGGCATCGTGCTGGTGCCGAACGTGGTCGAACGCACTCCTCCGTTCGTGGACGGCGTTCGCAACGAATCGCCCGCGCAGAAGTCCGGGTTGAGTCCGGACGACTTGATTGTTTATGTAGACGGCGAGCCGGTCAGCAGCATCAACGCCTTCAACGAGTACATAGCCAAGACCAATCCGGGAATGACGATCCGCCTGGAAGTGCGCCGCGGCGACAAGCTCATGCCGATTGAAGTGAAGCTGGACGAACATCCGAAGAAGAAGTGAAATGGGTTCGTAGGGTGGGTCGAGACCGGGCTCTCAGGCCCGGTCGAGGCCCACCGTTCCTGGCACAATGGTGGGCCTCGACCGGGCCTGAGAGCCCGGTCTCGACCCACCCTACATAACTCCGAGTTGAGTCATGCAAAGCCGATTTGCAGCCTTGCTGGTTGCAGCCACCTTCTTGAGCGGCGTCGTACGCGCCCAGGAAGTGAACGAAGAGACCGAAAAGGCGATCAAGGCGGCGATGATGAAAGTGTCGCCGAGCATCGTCCAGATTGAAACCTCGGGCGGAACGGAAACCATCGGCGCGGCCGGCCCCGGCGCGGTGATCAAGGGCGTCGGGCCCACCACCGGCGTCGCTGTTTCTCCGGACGGCTACATCATTACCAGCGCCTTCAATTTCGCCAACAAACCAACCGCCGTGTTCGTCACCATTCCCGGCCGCAAGATTCGCCTGGTGGCCAAAACCATCGCCACCGATCAAACGCGCATGCTCACTTTGATCAAGGTGGACGCCGCGGACCTTCCCGTTCCCACGGCCTTGCCGAAGAAGGACATGCAAATCGGCCAGTGGGCGATGGCGCTTGGCCGGACACTCGATGCCAACGTGGATAATCCGCCGTCGCTCAGCGTCGGCATCATCAGCGCGTTGCACCGTATCTGGAACAAGGCCGTTCAAACCGATGCGAAAGTATCGCCGGTGAATTACGGCGGGCCGCTCATTGACGTGGACGGCCGTGTCTACGGCATTTTGGTGCCGGCCAACCCATTCGCCGAAGGTGATACGGCCGGCGTCGAATGGTACGATTCCGGAATCGGCTTCGCCATTCCACTCGAAGACGTATTCGCGGTGTTGCCGCGCTTGAAGCAGGGCAAGGATCTGCGCAAGGGCCTGCTTGGCGTCACGCCGCAGGGCCGCGATATCTATAGCGGCTTTTCGACGGTCAGCAGCGTGTCGCCGGAATCGGCCGCGTCGCGGGCCGGCATCAAGATCGGCGATCAAATCACCGAAATCGACGGCAAGCCGGTGCTGAATCACGCTCAGTTGCTGCACGCGATGGGGCCGAAGTACGAAGGCGACGCGGTCAGCTTGAAGGTCAAGCGCGGCACGGAAGTGAAGGATTTCACCAATCTGGTGTTAACGGGTTCGGTGACCGCCTACGTCATTCCGTCGATCGGCATTCTGCCGATGCGCGACGATCCGGAACTTGGGTTGGAAGTCCGCCACGTGTTTGCCAAGGGACCGGCCGAAACGGCAGGTGTGAAGGTCGGCGATCGAATCATGAAGTTTGGCCCACCCGCGGCGCCTGGCACACCGGCTCCGTTAGTTGAATTTTCCGGCCGCGACCAGATGACGGCCTTCCTGGCATCGCAAGCGCCCGGCGCGCAAGTTCGCTTGGAATTGAAACGCAAAGAAGGCGGCAAGACCGAAACCGTGACCGTCACGCTGGCGCTGCTGGATGCGGCGGTGCCGGACAAATTGCCCGACGCGGCATCGGCCAAGCGCGCCCTCGAACGGCCCAAGCCGCCGCCGCGCCCACCCATTGATCCGTCCATGCTGCCGAGGCCCAAGCCCGGTGATCCGCCGCGCCCGCGGCCGATGGTTCCGCCGATGCCCATGGTTCCTCCGATGGACCCGCCCAAGGACCCCAAAAAGGACCCTACGAAGGTCGAGAAGGGGCTCATCAAGCGGACCAACCAGGCCAAGGACCACGAATTCTGGATGTTCGTGCCCGAGAACTACGATCCGAACATCGCGTACGGGCTGGTGATCTGGCTGCATGCGGCCGGCCACGGCGGCAAGGACGCCGAGGGCGTACGCAACATTTGGGAATCCTATTGCGAAAAACACAACCTCATCATGGTCGGCCCGAAGGCCGAAAACGAAGGCGGCTGGGTCGCGAGTGAAACGGAGTTCATTGCCCAAACGGCACGCGAGGTGATGACCGAATATACGATCGACCGCCAGCGCGTGGTCGTCCACGGCATGGGCATCGGCGGGCAAATGGCGTTCTACGCCGGCTTCAGTGCCCGCGACCTGATCCGCGGCGTCGCTACCACTTCGGCGGTGCTGGCCACGCAACCGAAGGACACGGTGATCAACCAGCGCCTGTCGTTCTACATCGTGGCGGGCGGCAAAGATCCGCTGCTCAAGGACATTTCCAAGAGTCAACACACTCTGGGTGATAAGAAGTTCCCCGTGATCTATCGCGAAATCCCGGAGATGGGCAAGGAATACCTCACGGAAGAAGCCTTGAAGGAGTTGATCCGCTGGATCGATTCGCTGGATCGGCTGTAGTCCGCTTGCGTTTCGCGCTCGCGCGAAGTCGAGAGAGCGCGAAATGCAAGCGGGAATCATTTCGGTCCGCTGATTCCCGTATCATCTCGTCATGCCCCCAAGCAGCGAGCAAATCGCCAGCGTACGCCCAGCGCCGCCATGGTTCCGTTGGCTCAGCGGCGTTTCCTTCTTTCTCACCGCGACCGTTCTAAGCATCATCGCCGTTGCTCACCTCGTCTATCCCGGTTTCACCGAGACGATGGAGGGCGACATCCTCCAACACATTGAGCGGGCCAGCCGCGGCTTGCCGATCGATCCGAATCCCGGCGCGGAGTTCATCGCACTCACGTACATGCCGCTCTATTACTTCGCGGCGGCGCCGTTCTATCTGGTGTTCGGCGATAGTCTGTTTGGGCCGCGGCTGTTGTCCGTCGTTGCCGCCTTTGGCTCGGCGGCGTGGATTTGGCGAATCGCTCATCGGGAAACCGGTTCGCACGTGGCCGGCGCTCTCGCGGTGGCTTTTTTCTGCGCCGGCTTTCGGGTCATGGACGCGGCGCTGTTCACGGTTCACCCGGACGCGCTGCTATTGTTTTGGCTGCTGTCCGGGTTTTGGTCTTGGGCCTATGGCAAAAGCAAGCGGGATGATCTGATTTGGTTGGTTTGCTTCACGCTGGCGTTTTTGACGAAACAGCACGGCGCGTTGTTCTTCGGTTGGGCCGTGTTGTACGCCTTCCTGTTTCGCGTGAACGCGCTGCCGCGTTGGGCGATCGGCATCGGCATCGTCCTCGGCGGGCCGGTGGCGTATGCGGCGATTGGCGGGCTGTTGGGCGAACGGTTCTTTTTTCACACGCTGATTCTGCCCAGCCATTGGGAGCAATCGTGGTGGTTCTCCATCCGTCGCGCTTCGTATGTTCTGACGGTGTTTGCACCGATTGCGTTCGTCGTCACGCTCAAGTATTGGCAACAGCTTCGCTCGTTGCAAGGATGGAAGCCCACGCCGCTCGTCTGGTTCATCGCGGGCAGCCTTGCGACGGCGCTGATCACGATGCGCATTTCGGGAGCGTCCAACAACCATTACGCCCCGCTTCATGTCGCCTTGGGCATCGTGTTAGCCATTATGTGCCATCGCCTCGCGACCACTTCCCAGTCGGCGGACATTCCGCTCTTGCTCGTGGCCATGGCGGTGCTAGGCGCGGTCTCGATCATCACCACACGCTATTTTTTTCCGCAGCACGATGCGCCCGTGTTCGTTCCGGTCGTCGTGAGTGCGGCGGCCGTCGTTTTCTTGCTGCTTGGATGGGTTCCACAAACGAACCGAGGCCGGGTTCAAGCCGCCACGTTGATTCTCGCCCAATTCGCCGTGTCGTACTTCGCGCCGTGGCGATATCTTCCGCCAGCCGGCTGGCAGGACGGAGTTCATCATTTCCGCCAGGAAATCGCCCGCCTGGACGCACCGGTCATTTGGGTGAGTTACGGCAACATCCCGGCGGATTTCACGGGACGGAAAATCGCCCGCTCTCCGTCGTGGGTGGCGCTGGAAGACATCGACCGCCAACAAATTGACCGCGGTCTGATCGAAGCGGACTTGAAGGCCTGGCGCGATCGGATACGGAATGCACCCAAATTGTATCTCTTGTCGCACGAACCGCTCCGGGGCCTGCCGGTGTGGAACTCGATGGCGGCTGAGTTCGAATTGGTCCGCGATTATGGCGATGAATTCGCCACCGTTCCGCAGATCGCCGATCATTGGTACGGCGCCGAGGCCCCGCCGCGATTTCTGTATCGAAAGAAACAGGAAAAATGAAAAGGCGAACCGGCTGCGTAAGCTGCCGGGTGTTTGTACAACACCCGGCAGCTTAC
>JBGQCZ010000035.1:0-14887 GCA_041495645.1 Gemmataceae bacterium
ATTGCCCTGGCTCACCTGACGGCGCCATCTCTTGCCGGGTGACCATGCCGTCCACCAAGACGTGCGGCAGGCCGCCGATCGTCGCGATGACGATGACTCGCGTGAGGATCGGGTCGAAGTAGCCGGCCGGTAGAAGCACGCGCGTCAGGAGCGATTGCTTGCTGACGGCGAAGGTGATTTGAAAGCCGGTGCGCGTGCCGCCGGTCGTCACCTGAACGCTGGTGATCGCGTCCACGACGGGCTGCGGCGCCGGCACGGGCACCCCCGGACCAACCAGCAAGGTCAGATAAAATCCCTTAAGCATCTTTTCCTTCATGTTGTGGCACGGTCTCCCGACGGTGCCACCGCGAGTCAAACCCAGTCGGGAGACCTGCGGTCGGGCCCAGTGGCACGGTCAGGAAACCGTGCACAACCGTGGTTAGATAAAATCCCTTAAACATTTTGGTTTCCAGGAATACCCTCCGGTAGCGTGATGCGCAGCACCCGGCCGGGCGCTTGCGTCAAATCGTCCGGCTGCATCGCGTTGTTGGCGTCGGCGATGCGCCAGAACTGTTCCGGATCGTCGAGGAACGCCGCCGCGACGTTGTCGAGCCGATCGTCCGCTTTGACGATGTACTCTTGCAAAAGCTCAAAGCGCTCCGGCGGCGGCACGATGCGGCGCTTCAGGTAAGCGATCGTCTGGCCGTCGGTCGTTTCCAGGGTCGCCGTCGGCGTGCTGTAGTATCGACTGGTGATCGGGAACATTTTTCACCTCAGGTCACGCTGGTGATGCCGGCCGCACCAAGCGACCCCGCGGTGCTTTGGGCCGCCAGGCGCTCTTTTTGCTGCAAGTACGCCATGAAGATGCTGCTTCCCGGATGGGCGAAGCTCAAGTCGTTGACACTCAGGACCCGCAAGCCGAGGCTGACCTTCGCCCGAATTGGGTTGAGGCCGGGGTCGAACGCCTCCTCGGTGATGCTGAAATCGGTCACACGCACCGGCAAGATGCGCTGCTTGCTCCAGACGAACAGCGTGAACGGCGACTCGGC
This sequence comes from Gemmataceae bacterium, assembly GCA_041495645.1. Classification (GTDB taxonomy): domain Bacteria; phylum Planctomycetota; class Planctomycetia; order Gemmatales; family Gemmataceae; genus JBGQCZ01. The sequence goes on from JBGQCZ010000035.1 coordinate 1,029, forward strand.
CGGCATGATCTCCAGCGTACCGGCCCCGGCAAGACTGTTGGCCGACTGTAACTGCGCGCTGGTCGGATAGACCAGCGTCTCGAGTGCTGCGAGCTGCGGATGGATGCCGAGATGCGTGGTCGTCGTGTTCTGGTCGGGAAACTCCAGTTGATCGGCCGCATCGATCTCGGCGTCGAGCTTGATGGTCTCCACGGGCGGCCCCGTGAGCCGCTGCGCCTCCAATCGATCACCCGCCTCGGCGCCGATGCCCTTGACCTGCAACGTCCGGCTCAAGGTATCGGGGTTGTACTGCAAGGTGATGACGCGCAGCACCGCAGAGCTGGCCGGGTCGATGAGGACCAGGCTCGCTTTGAGGAGACGCGGGGAGTTGGGGAAGGTGGTCATTGGTTAGCACACTCCGAATGTCAACGATCCAAAACTAGTCCAGCCCAGGCATGCGCATCCGCTGCTCGAGTGGACGTCCCTTATGGCGGCGGCTCGGTCGTCATGGTGAACCCGCGTCCGGCCTGCCGCTCGAATCCAAGGTCGGCAAGCGCCTTGCGGACCGCCACGGCGTCCGGTCCCGGATCTTCGGTGATGATTCGGCGAGTCTCCCTGTTGATGGCGGCCTTATATTCGGTAGGCGTCAGTCTTTGAGGTTCCTTGACGGACGCCACGGCTCGGTCGAAGATGTGCTTGAGTTCAACCACCTCACTGAACCGCTTGGTGATCAGGACATTTGGGTCTTTGGTCACCGAGACCGGCGGGCTTTCGCCGCGGTTCCTGCGAAGCTCGCGCATGTCGACGCCCAGTTTTTTGGTCCGCTGGTTCGTATTCGGGTCGAGGAGTTGGCGATTATAGGCATCGCGCGCTCTCGCCACGGCTCGCTGCGGCTTGATATCCGCAGCCCCGACGGGGAGAACCTCATCGATGTCGAAGGTCAGGGCCCGATCGATGGCGAAGTTCTTTTCCCCCGTGCGGATTTGTTCGGCACGCTTTTCGCCGACATGCAACGTGAAGTCTCGCTCGGGCTCGGCGCCCGGGTGGACCGCGCCCTTGGCGGCATTGGCGCGGGCTGCATCCAGCGTGCGGATCAAGGCCGCCGCTTCCTTTGCCGCCTGAGTTGGGTTGGTTTCGCGCATGGCCTGGATTTTTTCGTTCCATTCCTTTAACCGCGGATGCTGGCCCAGTTCCTTGGCGTATTCGATGTGGATCGCGGGGCAGGGGGCCGGACTGCACCGGGCGACTCCTTGTTTAGTCACGACCGCATCGTGGCCGTCGCCCGTCGCCTTCTTGGCCAGCGCGTCTTCCTTCCGGACTGCCGGCGCCGTGTCCGCCGCTGTTTTGCCTTTGCCCTTTGCTGCCGGCTTTTTGGCGACGGCGGGTTGACTCGGTTCGGCGCCTTCCGCCGGATGCGGCTCGGCAGGTTTGGACGGCGTCTTGCGCGGCTTGGCGCCGGGCGGACGCTCATTGCGTTGACGGCCGTGCTGAATCGCCACGTGGGTGACGGCGCCCTGGGCGGCAGCGGCCAGGGCTTGATCGTGATCCTGCCCCGCCAGGCGCGCGTCGGCGTACCCGACGCCAGCGCCAACGGCCAACTCGGCGCCCTTGCGAACCAATCCCGGCGCGACCCTGCTGATCGGGACGCCGATCACACCGGTGACACAACCCGTGAGCGCCGCACGCATCGGGCCCGACAAAATCGCTTTGGGACCTGTTTCGTTGCCTTCAGGCGTGTCGGCGAGCAATACCTTGTCGAGCGTTGCCGAAGTAATCTCCCCGGCGACATTGACGCTGGCTTCGGTGAAGCATCGTTTCAACGCTTGTTGCACGAGCGGCGTGCCAATTTGGGCCGCCTTCCCGGCCGCGCCCAGGGCCGAGCCAAGCCCCACCGTCAACCCGGTGACCGCGCCTTGCTTGCCGAATTTCTTGGCGTCGCGCCAGGCGGCTTTCGTGTCCACCTTACCCGTGTTCACATAGCTAGCGACCGCCGTGGAGCCACCTCCAAGAATCGCTCCGCCTGCCCCCACAACTCCCGCGGTTCCAAGGGCCGATGCGCCCGTCGCGGTGACGCCCGTCAGGCCCAGGCCGCCGACGCCGACCGCCCCCGCAACGATTGGGGCTGCGACGACAGCGCCAGCCACCAACGCAATCGCAAACGACACATCGCGCACCGTCTCCAGATTGCTTGCGACCCCCTCGGCCCCGCCGATCGTCGCCTCCCGATAGGCGTTCCATTTCTCCATCGACTCCCGATACGACTCATCCGCCACTTTTAGGCGCCGGGCCGCCTTGGCGAGTTCTCCTTGATCGCACGCTGCCAGGCCTTCCGCGGAAAAACTCTTGACAATGTTCCACATGCCGAGGTAAGGCGGCGTTACCTCACCCTTCATATCGGAGATAATACCAATGAGGGCCTTGGGTTTCCAAAAGACGTCAGACAGGCTCTCGACGCCGCCCTGATATTCCTTGAGCATGTCGATTTGGCTTTGGCGTCCGGTGTCGGCGAGCTCCGCGACCAGCTTCAAACGCAGACGCAGGCGGCGGATCGCTTGTTGCTTTTGCGCCTCATATTCAGCCGCCGTGTACCGCTTGGTCTCTCCGCCGAACGTGACCTCATAGTAGACCTCCTCGCCCGGCTTGGCATCCCGGGCGATCCCGACACCGCTGGCCTGGTCAACGGAGATCGCCGCACCCGGCCTGGCGATTTCATTGGCAATGCGATCCGCTTCGTTTTCCAGCGCAGGATCGCCGTCAATGCCCGGCGGCAAACCTCCCCTGGACTGTTGAACCACATGAGCCAACTCATGCGCCAGGAGCTTTTGACCGTTGCCCGAATTCGGTGCATATCCCCCTTGGTTGAACACCACGTTGTTGCCCATGGTGTAGGCATTGGCCGCTATGGCATCAGCGGACCTCGCCGCCGCGGCATCCGCATGAATCCGAACCTGGCTGAAATCATGCCGAAAACGAGTCTCCATCACGGACCGAGTGGCGCCATCCAACGGCTGCCCGGGCGATCCCAATACGTCCTGCACGATCGGTGGGATTTCTGCGGCCTGGACGGCGCCCGCCGTCTTCCTTTGCAGGACCTTAGATTTCTTGCACTTGTCACATTCCAAGGACCCACCACCGCAGGCGCATTTGCGTTGCAAGCTCATCGCTGACGTTGTCGTTGGCGCCCTGGCGAGAACGGGTCGCGCCGGTTTGAGTAGGTTGACCTTCATGCTTGCACTCCGTGATAGACCGCCTGCGCCGCCAGTGTCCCCACTGTTTTTCCCTTCGTGTCCGGCGCCGTTGTGAACGACCCGCCGTCCAATCGTTCCGCCTCGCCGGATTGGGCGAATGACGCCGGCACGCCTTGCGCGCTCAACAGCCGCGTCAGCTCTTGCTCCAGCGCCTCGGCAATCGCATAGCGATCGACCGGCGCGAAGCCATGCAACACCAGCTCGTCGATCGTGACTTCGACGCGTGTCGGGTTCATGCCCAGCCTCCGATCTCGGCTTCGGTCAGGTGCTTTTCGAGCTTGGCGTATTCGCCCGCGGCAGCGCGGAGTACATGCGCCATGCGGACCGGCTCGTCGGCGTCGGCCGCGAGGAAGGCCGCGTTGAGCGCGATGTTGCGGATGTTGCCCCCCGTCACGTTCAAGCGCGCCAAACGCTTGGGAACGAGGCCGTCCGTCGGCGTGTCGACAGGAAAGATGCGCCGCCAAATCAGGGCGCGCTGCACCGCATCGGGGAACGGGAAGCTGACCACAAAACGCAAGCGGCGCATGAACGCGGGGTCGAGCACGTTCTTCAGGTTCGTCGTCAAGATCGCCAGGCCGCGATAGTCTTCCATGCGCTGCAGCAGGTAACTGATCTCGATGTTGGCGTAACGGTCGTGGCTGTCCTTCACCTCGCTGCGCTTGCCGAAGAGGGCGTCGGCCTCGTCGAAAAGCAGGATGGCGCTACCTTCGTCAGCAGCATCGAAGATCGAACGCAGGTTCTTCTCGGTCTCGCCGATGTACTTGCTGACGACCTGGCTCAGGTCGATGCGGTAGAGATCGAGGCGCAGCTCGTTCGCCAACACCTCGGCCGCGAGCGTCTTGCCCGTGCCGCTCGGCCCCGCGAACAGAGCGCTCAGGCCCAGGCCGCGGCTGCACTTGTCGGCGAAGCCCCACGTTTCGTAGACCTTGGTGCGCCGACGAAGCTGCCCGGCGATTTCGCGCAAGAGGTTTTGCTGCGGCTCGGGCAGGACGAGGTCGTCCCAGGTCATTTTCGATTCGATGCGCTGGGCCAGACCGTCCAGACGCGGACGTGCCTGTCGGCGGCAAACGTCCCAGAGATGCCGGCCCAGGTCCGCCGCGGGGGCTTCCTCATACCGGCGCAGAGCGTCCGCCCCGGCGGCGCCGATAGCCGGCGCGTCCAAGGAAAACTGGCCAAGCAAGTGATCGACCTGCCCATTCAAGCTCTCGGCAAGTCCGCCCAGCGCGCGGCGCCACAAGTTGCGCTGTTCGTCCTTCGTGAAGCGCGGAACGGCGACGCAGACCGTCGGCCGCTGCACTAGGAAGGGCCGTTCCCGAGTGGTCACAAAGATCGGCCCGCGGAACTGCTCGACGAAACGCATCAGGCTCCACGAGCGGGTGGCGTCGTTCGAATCCAGGGTTTCCGCGTCCACCAGGAAGGTGCACGGACCAAGGGCCGCCTCGCGCTCGCACAACCTGAGCAGCGTTTCCAAATCGCCTGCAACCGTGGGCACCACGTGCGGATGCAAGCGCCACAGGTGGATGCCGACCAAGGAGCAGGCGGCCGCGGCGACGCTGCGTTTGCCGGCGCTGTCCGGGCCGGTCAATTGCACGAGCGGCAGCGCCGAGGCACCTGGCCCGTCGATCCATGCGCGAGCGACGCGTTCGGCCAAGGCGCGATGCGTGGCCGGCACGTCGTCGGCGGTGCTAACGTGCTCAAGCAACGCCGCGAGCTGCTCGTCGCAACCTTGCACGCCAGCCAGATAGTGCAGCACGCGTTCGCTGAGCCGTAGCGGGCTGGTCGCGAGCAGCGGCCCGGGCGCCACGTCGATCAGCCGGCATTGCCGCAAGGGCCCCGTCGGCGTCAGCGCGCTCCAGTGCGCGTGCGGACAGGCCGCGAGCGCGAGGCTGAAGGTAAGATGGTTGCGCGCGGGATCGCCTTGGGCGGCGGCGCAAAGGCCGGCGAATCGGGAGTCCATCTCGAGGCCCGCGGCCAAAAGCAGAATCTCGCGCTCGAATTCGGAAAGACGGAACGCCTGGCAGAGTTGGTCGAGCGCGGCCGGCTCGAGCAGCGCGGCGGTGGCCTCGGCGAAATGTCGCTCGGCTTCCGCGAGCCCGTCCGGGGCCGGCGTTCTATTGACGCGCGCAACTTGGCTTTCCAGCCGCAAGCGCGCGAGCACGAGCTCCGCCGACAGACAGCGGTGATTCGCCTCGACCCAGGTCGTGCATTTCGCGCTGGTCATGAGATGTTCACCGTCGGGCCGAACGAAGGACTGGCCGGATCCAGTTCGAGCAGACTGGAAGCGCCGTCCACTTGTAAATGCACGAAATACTGGCCCGGCTCCACATCATGAATGTCGATCGTGATGTTGCCGGCGTCCGCGGCAAGTAGAGCCGGCGGCGCAAAGGCATACGCCCGCGGCGGCGACGGACCGACCCTGTTGAGCAGCAGGTTCACACGCTGACCTTTGCGAACGGTCGGTGTCACCGTCAACGAGACCTTCGTGCTCGTGGCCACGCCGGGGACGATGGTCGGCTGCAACACGAACGCTGCCAGGTTCGATTCGGCCGCCCGGTGTGGCTGCAGCGCAGGCGGGAGCTTCTTGTTCATCAAGATCTTCTGGATCACCTGCACGCCCTGCCCTCCGGCGCGAAGAGTCGCCGCGGCAAACGGCGGCGAGGTCAACGGCACATCGATGCGCGTGGGCGTCACCTGCGCCAGCGTGATTTCCTCGCCCATCAGGACGACGCTCGTGATCTCGCCACGCAGGTGGCGGCCGCGTAAGGTCAGCGTTCCGCCCATTGTGATCGGGATCGGCTTGCCCGTGGCGTCCAGCGACACGACCTCCTCGATGACCGGCTGTCCAAGCGTGATGGCAAACACCTCGCGCCCCAGGACGGGCAACGGCGTTTGTGCGGTGACGTCCGCCTCGATCAAGACCACGCTCGCCTGATACGCCGCCGACAGCGCGTAGGGCGTCTGGAAAAACACCGACCAAAGCTTGCTCAGCTCCTCCAGCGACAGCCCCGCGGGAACGAACCGCACCTTTTCGACATCCTCGGCCAAATCCGAGCCTTTCAGGAAGGCAAAAGCGGGCTTGTTGACCAGAGTGCGAATGAACTGCCGATCGAGCACCGGCTGCGTGTGCAGGACGCGCGCGACGCTGCCAAGCAATCGCTGCGGCTCCAGCTCACTTTCGTTTCCCTGGAAGGTCAAGAGGTAGTGCAAGTCGAGGGCGACGCGTGGGCGCTGGACGACGTCGATCCCGTTGCCACGGCGCGACGGAAGGTCGGCGTTGCGCCACGCGGGATTGGGCGTCGCCTGGTAGAGAAAGACGTTGACGTTCGGCGTTGGATTGGCGACCTCGAGTTTGCTGGGTCGTTCGTTCGTAACCTTAGCCATCGGCACATCTTTGCCGATCGCTTCCTGAATTACCTGGCCCAGCGCCGCCGTCACGGTCGCAAGGGCGAGATGGTTGCTCATCGCTCTCCCTCCTTGCGACTCTTCAAGTAATCTTCCAGCGACAGGCCGGGCTTAGGCTTGGCCGGCGGCGGCTTGGGTGGGTCAGCGGCGGCGACCGCGCGCAGGTCAATGCGGCCGATGCGCACATGAATGATCGGCCTCGGCGCGCGCTCAGCCAGAGACGTGTTGGGCACCACAGGGGCGGCCGACGTCGGCGCCGGCGCGACGACCGATTCAGCAACGGACGCCGGAATCGGCAGCAACAAGGTCGGCGGCGGCACCGCCTCGGTCGAGGATTCTCCGCTCATTTCGAGAACCGGGGACGCCGATTCCTTCCCGCGGGTTGTTGCCGTGCTGACCGCGACCACGACCGAAGTCGCCTTTGGCTCCGTGCTGGAAAGGGTTGGTGCTCGTTCTGTGTTCGCCGGCGGCACAACCACGGGTACGGCAGGTGCAACCAGGGTCGGCCCCGCTTGCGTTTCCCGTTCCGGAGGCGCCGACGGGATCGCCGTTTCTTGCCGGCTGCTTGGCCTCGCCTCCTCGTTTGACGCAACCGCCTTCAGCGCCTCGATGCCGGTTGCTGCTAGCGTGGGCGAGCAGTGCATCTCGCCCTCTATTTGCGTCACCGGCTCGAAAAGCCAAGGCAAGCGGGGTTGGACGGCGGGGGCCGAGCCCAGGCTGCGCTCCACTAGATTGGCGAGAAAGCTCGTCATGCACACACCATCTCTAAGTACAGGAAACGACGCAGCGGACTCAATGCCAGGATGTCCGCTTCGCTCCAGCCATGCGCCGACGCAAGCTGATGTACTTCACGCAGCAGTCGCTGAGCATAGGCTTGAATCTCATTCCACAAGAACGCCGCAATGTCGAACGGCGCCTGCCATTGATAGCCGCACGCTGCGCAGGTGAGGTCGAGCCGCACGTCCGCTTGCGGATCGGCGAGCGCCATTTGCCGTTCGATTTCCTGAAGAACATCCTCCGACAATAATTCGACCGGGCGCGGGGCGTCGTCGCGCCACGTTTTGAGGATGCATGCTTGCAGCAGGTGTTGCCGCGCCAGCGCCGCATCGTTCAGTTTCACCACCTCATCCAGATCGCGCAGCGTGGGCAGGCGAAAGTGGACCTCCTGTCCGTCGCGACAGACCGAGTAAGCAGTGTTCACAGGATCCGTGAACGGCGAGCAAACATCAGCAACCCGGAGCTTCATCTCGAGCGCCGCCACACATGTGGGACAGGCCGTCCGCGCTTCCAGGTCAGGGCCGAGGCTACGTTCACGCAATGTGAAGAGATGCGCGTCGCGCTGGCCGACCGTCCAAGTCATCAAGACATCAGAGAGCGTTTCGGGGCAAGCGGCTTGCAGCAACGCGAAGGCGCGCCGAACCGGCGTCAAAGCACGCCCGCGCTCCCACACGTCCAGCAGCGCTGTGGCGGTCAATCCACGCATGGCTTATCACCCCGCAGGCACGGTGAAGCTCGGCTCGCTCGGCTCCGCCACCTCGACGTCGCGTTCCCAGCCTTCGTTCTCTAACTTCAAGTGCTGGATCGCGACGGCGTTGGCGTTCGCATCCAGGTCGGGCAGCGCTTGAAATTCCGAGACCCAGCAGCGATACGCCTTGTACGCCAGGACGAGCTGGCCGGCCTCGTTGTAGACCTCGATGATCAGGTCCTTGCGAAAATCCTTGAGCGACACTTCCGCGCCCAGGCCGGCGCCAAAGTTCCATACCTTGTTCGCCCATTTTTCGAATTCCGGATCGTGCGTCACGCCACGCTCCAGCGTGATCGCTTCATATTCGGTTCGACCCGGCGACTTTCGCGTGCTGCTCGGATCGCCCCCCTCGCGATGCTTGACGACCTCTGTGGTCCGCTTGAGCGAGCTGATCTTGCTCACGCCGGCGACGTACTTGCCGTCCCACTTGATGCGGAACTTGAAATTCTTGTACGGATCGAAACGCTGCGCGTTCACGCTGAATTGCGCCATGGTCGTCTCCTGATTTTCATGCTGCTTGCGGCCTAGCGCTCGCAAAGCGCCACGCCAGCTCTGAGCCGGAGCAGCACAAATGGAATCAAACGTCGATCTGTCCGGCCAACTGCTGAATCTTGATGATGACGAACTCTGCCGGCTTGAGCGGGGCGAAGCCGACGAGGATGTTGACAATCCCCAGGTCGATGTCGTTCTGCGTCGTCGTTTCGCTGTCGCACTTGACCAGGTACGCCTCACGCGGCGTCTTACCCTGGAAGGCGCCTTGCCGAAACAGGTTGTGCATGAACGCGCCGACGTTCAAGCGAATCTGGGCCCGGAGCGGTTCGTCGTTTGGCTCGAACACGACCCACTTGGTGCCGCGATACAAGCTTTCCTCCAGAAACAAAGCGAGCCGGCGAACTGGGACGTACTTCCACTCCGATGCCTGCTGATCGGCGCCATCGAGCGTGCGCGCCCCCCAAGAAATGTGACCGTAGATGGGGAAGCGGCGCAGACAGTTGATGCCGAGCGGATTGAGAGCGCCGTTTTCCGGATCGGACAGGACGTAGGGTAGGTCCTGGACGTTGACGAGTTTCGCCTCGACGCCCGCGGGCGCCTTCCACACCCCGCGATTAGCGTCGGTCTTGGCGAACAGCCCGGCGATGGTGCCGCTGGCGCCGACACTGCGCAAACGATTGTCGTTGAGCCGGTCGGGGATCATGGGACGCGGGAAGTAAACGGCGGCGTTACGATGCCGCAGCGTGTCGTTTTGGCTCATCCAGGTCTGCATGGCGGCGAGCGTGGTAATGTTGGCGGGAATATCGACCAGCAAAAACGCACGTTTTTCTTCGCAATAGGTCTCCGCCTCAGTGAGGACGGCGGCCATATTGGTGGGGCTCAGCGTGGCCGCCGCCGACAGGCTCAAGATGTTGAACAGATCGACTTCTTCCAGCGCGTACATGCCGGTCTTGTCGGCGCGCACGCCGCGCAAGGCGGTCGCATTGGGGGCGGTGCCATTGTTCCCCGGCACAGCACCGCTCTGGGCGCCCAGCGTGCCGCTGCCGAGCGAGTATTGCTGCACGTTTGCTAACGCTCCGGTCAAACCGAGCGCGTCCGCGGTGGTTCCCGCGGCATTACTGAAGGTGAGAATGGTCTCTGGATTGAACGCCGAACCGCCGCGGCCCGCCTGAATGACGAAGCGATACGGCGCGGCGACGGTTCCCTTGCCCACGAGCAGCACTGATGCGCCCGCCAACAACGGATTGTCGGGAGCGACCGCTCGAATCGCCACTTCCACGTGGGGCCGGAGAGACGGAAAGTCCCGAACACCCTTGAACGTCCAGGTGCCGCCTGTCCCGTTGCCTGCGGTGTTGACTCCGTCAAGTGTGAAATGCGTCGCATCGACGACGGTAATGGTAAACGTACCATTGGCCACAGCGAAACCGTTGACGCCGGCAATGGTCACCTGATCGCCGGTGACCAGCTCATGCGCCGACGCGGTTGTAATCGAGATCGGGGTAGCGCCGCCAGCTTCCACCGCCGACCCGACATTACCGCTGCTGAAGACGGGGTACTCAATGGTGCAAGTGAAATTAGGAAGCAACGTCCAGGTCCCACCTGTCCCGTTGCCCGCGGTGTTGACTCCGTCAAGTGTGAATTGCGTCGCATCGACGATGGTAATGGTAAACGTACCATTTGCCGCAGCGAAACCGTTGACACCGGTAATGGTCACCTGATCGCCGGTGACCAGCTCATGCGCCGACGCGGTTGTAATCGAGATCGGGGTAGCGCCGCCAGCTTCCACCGCCGTCGCCACACTACCACCGACGGGGTACCTATCGCTCACTTTGAACGATGCATTATTGGCGGGGATTGCCAACGGGGCGGCCACTAGAAGGTTGCTCCCCATCGTGCCGGTGGCGGCGGGCCGGACGAACGGCGCCACGAACGGAGTGGGCAACTCAGGCATGGCCGCCGTGCGGTCGAGCTGGATCATGCTCGAACCGGCGTTGACAACGTCCAGAGCGTTGTTGGTCGCGCCGGGCCTCAACGTCAAGTTCCGATACGTTTCGCTGCGCATGGTTCGCAATTGCCCGCCGGCGTTGCTGATCTCACTGACAGTCAGGTTGAAGAATTCTGGGCCGGCGGTGTTGTAATCGATCTCGGCGCGCAAGGCGTTGCCCCACTCACCGGGGTTGAGAGCGAAACTGCCGTGAATCTGCTCGCCGGCACGGACGCGGAAAACTTCGATGCCCCCTGCTAGAGGACTATCCTCGACGACGACCGTGGCGGGCTGCGGAGTTCCGCCTGCAACTCGCACCACGTAGGCCTCACTGCCGCCGTTGAGGAAAAACTGTTGGATTGCGTAGCTTGCCTCGCTGGCGCTGTCCAGCCCGCCGAATTCCCGCTCGAAATCGGCAACGCTGAAGAGATGCACCGCCTCGTTCAGCGGCCCGCGGCGAAAAGTGTCCACAAAGGCCGCGATCGACGTCGCGACTCCCGTGATAGTATGCACGCCGCTGGTGATTTCCTCGATGTAAACGCCGGGATACGTGGGTGTCACTGGCATTGTGGTTCCCCAGAGAAAAGTAAACGTAGTCAGGCCATTTTCCGCTAACAGTTACCGCTGTCAAGAAAATTCTCAACAAAATCATATTAACACAAATCAATATTATATAATTTTGATTAATACGATAGCTCCGCCGTCTCGCCGCGAATTGCTTTTTTCGCGGACGCACGCCGTTCATTCCTCTCGCACCGCCACGCATCTTTGATGGCGGGAAGCGAATCCGAACGCTTGGGCCAGGAGGTATGTGGGAGCCTTCCAATCATGGAGTCGAAATCGGCGCGGACAAGTGGACATGGATTTCGAGAAACGTGCGAGTTTTTTTCCGGCCATTTCAACATCCTCAACAGTTGGCGGCTGTCACGAAAATGAGATTCGTCGGTACTAATGTGTCGCATCTCGAAGTGCACCAGCGTGTTGCGACGAACGGAATCGAATGGTGGTTTTGAAGTTCGACGTGATTGCGAAACGACAGCTCATTCAATCAAAACATTGCGCCAGTCGGCATGTCGCGATAGGAGAAGTGCAGCTCGCACATTGTTTCGAGCCGAAGACCGGCAACGCAATCTGCCCGCCACTTCGTGTACGCAGGGCTAATTCCGGATGCCTGCATGCGGGCAAACATGCGCACTGCAGAATCGACTTTCTTGAGCGCATGGGCGATCATTCACATTTCGTTCTTGCACACCGCGTAGTTGAAGGGAAATGCTGATTCTTCGGCAGAAATCCCCCGGCGACAGAAGCGGCAGTGTGACCGAAATGTCACTGAAACAGCACCCCAAAATTGCTCCCAATATCTGAGTCTTTCCAAATAGACTGGGACAAAAAAACCGTCGCAATTCATTTGAATGCAGTCGCTTCTGTTCAGCTTGGGCGATGAGAGTCGGACCCACCGATCGACAGCCGGTCAATCTGGTCGGATTCTGAACGTCGCGACCTCGGATTTGAAAGGGCGTTACGGTGGCAGAGGGGGATTGGACAGCCTGGCTCTCATGTTCGCACCCTACAGACTTTGTCAATGGTTTGACACGGTTTCTCTGGCAACTCTGCGACGGTTTCACACGAAGGGATTGACGCCCCGCTTGGAAATTCGGTCGCACGTCTGGGTAGTCGCGCACGGAATCGAATAGGGTCCGTTCGCTCATGGCTCAGCTCTCACTATATATTGCCCGTTACAAATCGGTTTCCGTTCATGGTCGCATCGATGTATCGCAGTGTCCGGAGGGTGGAGGTGCGGCGGTTTCGGAGCGGGTTCAACGCAACAGCTCCAATAATGGGGCAAACAACGCTCTAAGTCCTCCGGAAAGCTGAGCGCCGACGATCAGAACCATCGGTCCGATGAACTGCGCGACGCGCAGCGCAAAGTCCAAATTGAGATCGAATCGGTTCGGAGTCGAACGCGTAATGCGGCTGTATATTTCGTTCTTGTTGAGTTCGTACATCACCCAAACGATCGAGGTGGCAACTGCGGCGAGCAGCCCTAACAGGCCGTAGAGCAACAACTGCTCGGGTTGGAATGGGTACAACGTCACGGCCAACATGAGCAGCAGAGCGCCCGACACCATGGCCCAAGCGAGATTGCGTAACTGGATAAAGAATTGACTGACAAAGACAATGGCTTGAATTGCTATCAAGTCTTCGGCAGGTCGAATCCATGTCAACGTCGCGCAGGCGGTTGGTTCCGCGCCGTCTGCACGCTGGGCATCTTCCCCTTTGTCAGGATGAACTTCTTTGCCAAATGCGTCCGTCACGGAATGGGTCGGCCAGTGCGGGGCGAGAATGCTCATGAGATGTCTGGACTGGAGACTCAACCAATTCAATGTCTCCGTGTCATAGCCTCGGCCAGGCGGCGAGACGTTGGGCATTTCCGGCGCGCGCACGCCCTGGGGAAGCTGGTTAAATACATGGATCGGGATAACCGCGTGGGCCGACCGGGGATTTGCCGCCATCAGATATCCACCGAACAAGGTTGCCGCTTTGCGCGGAAGCCGATCGAACGCGGCGACCATCGGGATCAACGCAATCGTATCGAGTGTCCTTTTCAGGTCCTTCCAGCCGTCCACGAACCGAAAAAGGGTCAACAGAACCAGTCCTAGCAGCAATGTAAAGCCTCCCAGAAACAACCAGTGCCAGCCGCGATCTTCATACATCGGGTTGTTCTTTAGTATCACGATCAGGCAAACGACGCCGAGTCCGAGGCCGGTAAGCAGAGTCGTCATCCGGCGTCTGCGCACATATTCGAACAGGCTGGTGAGTTTGAAGTGAAGTCCTCTGGTCAAGGTTCGGATTTCGACGCAACTTCTTCCCACTCTAGGGGAATCCTTGAAGAACTGGTTGCCCGGATACGGACATCGGACATTGAAGCGACGTCCCACATAGTGGCGTTTGAGGCCAAAGAACCCGTAAGCAAGAAACCCGACAGCTAGGAGGAGCAGGGGCGGCAGGATCGAGTGGCCCGTCATCACCGAGACGCTGCGCTCGATGAACATGACAATGTCTAGCCGTGAAGCTGATTTGCTCGCCGACACGATGCTCGCTCCTTGCCACACACAGAACGCACACACACTGCCAAGAACAACCAGGTGCAAGCCAAGCCGAGTCCATTCCGTCAGCGGTCGAATCGGGGGCGGCCTTCTCTCGTCGCCAGCGTGTTTTACTTTTCGTG
>JBGQCZ010000036.1:0-14879 GCA_041495645.1 Gemmataceae bacterium
CCACCCTACGAATCCTTGCTGATTCCTCGTCATCTTCGCATCACCGCTTCATCATGATTCAGGATGGCCAGCGCCAAGGTGGCCGCGGCGGCGAGGTCGGTCTTATCCAACTTGGCATCGGCTTTCGCGTCGCCGACCGACAACAGTTTCTCCACCGCCTTCAGGTCCTTCGCAAACAACGCTCTTTGCTCTTCGCACAACTGAACCAGCACTTTCAGTTCCCTTTCACTCGCCCCTCGGCTCGTCGCGGTGCGAAATGCCCAGGCGGCTTGGTCGGCCAGAGTCTTTCCGCCCTCCTTCAGCATTCGCTCACCCAGGAATCGCGCAGCCTCGACCATTTGCGGATCGTTGAGCAGGACCAGCGCTTGCAGCGGGGTGCTGGTGGATTGACGGCGAGCGGTGCAGATGCTGCGGTCGGCGGCGTCGAAGGTGGTCATGGCGGGCGGTGGGGCGGTGCGCTTCCAGACCGTGTACATGCTGCGCCGATACAAATCCGGCCCGGTCGAACGCGGATAGGCCGGCCGGCCCATCGCCTCGTTCCACAGCCCTTCCGGCTGATACGGATACACGCTCGGCCCGCCGAGTCTCTCGACCAGCAGCCCGCTCGTGAACAGCGCCTGATCGCGCAGCATCTCGGCCGTGAGTCTTCGTGCCGGAGCGCGGGCGAGCAAATGGTTATACGGGTCCTTTGCCAGCAATTTCGGCGTGACCGTGGCCGATTGGCGATAAGTCGCCGACAGCGCGATCTGCTTGAGAAACCGGCGCACGTCCCAGCCGTGATCGACGAAATCGCGGGCGAGCCAATCGAGGAGTTCGGGGTGCGTGGGCGGAATGCCGGTGCGGCCGAAATTATCGCTGGTCTCGACAATCCCGCGGCCGAACATCAACTGCCACAGCCGATTGACTGTAACGCGAGCCGTAAGCGGATGATCGGGCTGCGTAAGCCAGCGAGCGAGATCGAGGCGATTGGTCGCGGGCAACTCGCCGTTACTTCGCGGTTGCACGATCAGGTCCGGCAACGCGCCGGGCGTGTTGGCCGACACGCGCTCGCCGGAAGCATCATAAGCCCCTCGCTTGAGAATGAAGGCCGGTTTCGACTGCTTCATTTCCTCCATGACCATGATTTCGGGGATCGGCTCGACGAGTTTGCGTTGGTCGTCGCGAAGGTCGCGAAGTTCCTTGCGCCACTTGGCGGCGGCGGCTATTGACGTAACGTAATGTTCGAACAACATCGCGCGATCTGCCGGATCGAGCGGCTCACCGGCGAGAAACGCAAGCAACCGGCCGCGCCAAGCGGGCACAAGCAAGTCCTTGAATCGATCCCGAAGTTGCAGCACCTCAAACTGAGAGATCTCACGATTCAGGACTTCAAGACCATAGACCGTTCCGTCCTTGAAGCCGTTATCGCGAAATCGGTATCCAAGCGCGAGGTCGGGCTCATCCCCGCCGTAAGTGAAGTCTTTCGTTAGATGGTCGCGAACGACTTCCAATTGCTCAGGCTCGCCGTCCAAGTACATTTTCAAGCCGGAAGCACGGCTTGAACCGTCGTACGTGACGGTGACGTGTGTCGGACCATCTTTAACAAGGGAGCCGAGCGATTTTTTCGACCGCACCTTGACTGAGTTTCCCGGCCACATGTGGTGCAGGCCGAACGAAATCTTTCCATCTTCAATCAGTAATTCGTAGCCCCGACTTCCGGCGTCAATTGGTGCGCGACTGTGATGCAGAATCACTGCGCGCTTGACGTTTTCTGTGCGCGCCAACGCTCCCACGCTGATTGTAAATGGGTCGCTCCGATTGAAATGTCCAATGCCGGGAAATACGAAGCCATTTTCGCCGTTGAGGGTAACCCAGCCGCCATGAATGACTTGTTTGATCTCGGGCGACTCATGGGGCCGACCGGGTTTCTTCGGATCGGCACGATTTGGCGTCTTACCCTCTTTGGAATCGTACAAATCGAAATCACCAACCGTACCTGGCAGGTTTAGCAATTGGAGGTTCAGATTCGGCAACCACTTTTCAAATCCCACCTTCGCCCCATCGCGAATCTTGGGCCACTCCGCTTCCTTCGCCGCGATCTTCTTCAGCAACTCCGCCAGCCGCTTGTCCTGCTCCTCAGTTGAAAGCAACAGCGCCGGCACGGGCGTGGCGGCCGTGAAGTACGACGTTTGCCCCGATTCGTCGATGTTCTGGAAGAAGGCGAACAGCGAATAGAAATCCTTCTGCGTGAACGGGTCGAATTTGTGATCGTGGCAGCGGCAGCATTCGAAGGTCTGGCCGAGGAACGCGGTGCCGAAGGTGTTGACGCGATCGACCACGTAGGCGACGCGGAACTCCTCCTCGACGATTCCGCCTTCCTCGTTCTGCATGTGCAGGCGGTTGAACGCCGTCGCGAGCCGCTGTTCCTTGGTGACGTTCGGTAGCAAATCGCCGGCCAGTTGCCAGGTGATGAACTGGTCGAACGGCTGGTTGCGATTGAAGGCGCTGATAACCCAATCGCGATAGGGCCAAACGGGACGGAAGCGGTCGAACTGGTAGCCGTGGGTATCGGCGAAGCGGGCGAGATCGAGCCAGTCGGAGGCCATGCGTTCGCCGTAACGCGGGGAACGCAGCAAGCGATCCACGACATTCTCATAGGCGCTCGGCGATTGATCCTTCAGGAACGCGTCGGTCTCCGCCAGCGTTGGCGGCAGGCCGGTAAGGTCGAGCGTAACGCGCCGCAGCCATTGCTCGCGCGGCGCTTCTTTCGACAAACGCAGGCCTTCCCTCTCCAGACGCGAAACGATGAACGCATCAACTGAATTGCGAGCCACGGGGCTTGTCCCCGTGGGAGGCGCCGGATGGCCGAGTGGAACATAAGCCCAATGCTGGCCCCATATCGCGCCCTCGTCGATCCAACGCTTGAGCGTCGCGATTTGTTGAGTGGTTAATTTGTGCTTCGATGCGGGCGGGGGCATCATGAATTCGGCATCGGTCGAACTGATACGGCGGACCAGTTCGCTCTTCGCGCTGTCCTTGGGAACAATCGCTGTCACGCCGTCGCGAACGCGGAATGCGCCTTCCTTCGTGTCCAACCGCAAACTCGCTTTTCGCGCCTTGGCGTCCGGCCCGTGGCACTGGTAGCAATTGTCCGAAAGGATGGGCTGCACTTCGCGATTGAAATCGACCTCGGCGGCGAACGCCAACGGATTGGCGAACGCGAATGCGATGAACGCGATTGCAGAAATCATGCACAAATGTTTACTATGTTGATCAACATTCCTAAGGCGCACGATTTGGGCGCGCGCCGGCCTGCTCCCTTGCACCCTTACAGTTTTCCAAGCGGCAAACCGCTGTTTTCTTGATGAGGCCATGAGCAGACTCAGGAATTAAGGCCTTGCTTTCTGAAGAATATCCTACAAATCCGCCGGCACGCATCACGGTTCGACGCGCACGGCACAGAATTTGAACTCCGGAATCTTGCCGAACGGGTCGAGTTCGTCGGTGGTAAGCAGGTTGGCGGCGGCTTCGCGGAAGTGGAACGGCACGAACACGCTGCCGCGAATCACGCGGTCGCTGGCGCGCAGGGGCAACCGAATTGCCCCGCGGCGCGTCCGCAGCGTCGCTTCCGTGCCATCCGCTATGCCGGCGCTGGCCAAATCGTCAGGATGAACTTCGGCGAAGGTACCGGGTTGAAGCGCATCCAGGGCGTGGGAGCGGCGCGTCATTGTGCCGGTGTGCCAATGTTCAAGCAAGCGCCCGGTGTTGAGCACCAGCGGATATTCTGCATCCGGCAGTTCCTTGGCCGCTTCGAACTGGCAGGCCACGAGTTTGCCCCGTCCCGACGGCGTCGGGAAGCGATCGGAAAATAACACGGGCGTTTCCGGATCGCCGGGGTTCTCGATGGGCCAGAGTTTTCCCGGCCCGGCGAGCTGGTCGTAAGTCAGCCCGCGATAGTCGCGCGTAAGCGAAGCGAACTCGGCGAAGATGGGTTCGGGCGAATCGTAGTTCATCGGATAGCCTAGCCGCCGGGACAAATCGCACAGCACTTCCCAATCTTTGCGTGCCTCGCCCGGTGAAGGAATTACTTCGCGGCCGATCTGCACGCGGCGATCAGTGTTGGTATAGGTGCCGGTCTTCTCGAAGAACGACGAGGCCGGCAGGATTACGTCCGCGAATTCGGCGGTTTCGGTGAGGAATATGTCCTGCACGGCGAGGAAATCGAGATGGGCCAGCGCTTTGCGCACCTTGTTGGTATTGGGGTCGGACAAAAACGGGTTCTCGCCCATCATGAACATGCCCTTGATCGATCCCTCGAGCGCGGCTTTGGTGATTTCGACGACCGTCAGCCCGCGCTCGGGATCGAGCGCGACGCCCCAGGCCGCTTCGAATTTGGCGCGAATGGCGGGATCGCCGACCGGTTGATAGTCGGGGTAAAACATCGGAATCAAGCCGGCATCGGAAGCGCCTTGCACGTTGTTCTGCCCGCGGAGCGGATGCAATCCGGTGCCGGGCCGGCCGACGTTGCCGGTGAGCAGGCACAGGGCGATCAGGCAGCGGGCGTTGTCGGTGCCGTGCGTGTGTTGGCTGATGCCCATGCCCCAAAAGATCATCATGTTCTTGGCGCGGCCGATCAGGCGGGCGATCTCGGTGAGCGTCTCGGCGGGAATCCCGCAAATGGGAGCGACGCGCTCCGGCGGATAGCCGGCCACAAGGTCGCGCAAAGCGGCAAAGCCGTCGGTGCGTTCGCGAACAAACTTCTCGTCGATCATGCCGTCGCGGATCATCACGTGCATCAACGCATTGTAAAAGGCCACGTCGGTGCCTGGGTGAATCTGACAATAGTGGTCGGCGAAATTGGCCATCTCCGGCCGGCGCGGATCAATGACGATCAGCTTGGTTCCGCGTTTGATGGCAGCCTTGAAAAACGTTGCGGCGACGGGGTGGTTCGCGGTCGTGTTGGTGCCGGTGAGAACGAGGAGATCGGCGAGTTTGGCGTGGCCAAACACATCCGTCACCGCCCCCGAACCGATTCCTTCCAACAGCGCCGCAACCGAAGAGGCGTGACAGAGCCGCGTGCAATGGTCGACGTTGTTGGTACCGAGGGCCGCCCGCATCAGCTTTTGGAACAGATACGCTTCCTCGTTGCTGCACTTGGCCGAGCCGAAGCCCGCCAACGCTCTTGGGCCATGTTGCTCCTTGATGGCCTTCAACCGATTCGCGATTAGATCAAGCGCTTCGTCCCAAGTCGCTTCGCGGAATGCGGGCATCACCTCGTCGTATTTCACGAGCCCGCCGCCGTCGCGCTCGCCTTTCACGGCCTTCGACAAAGGGGCTTTTGGATAGAACTCTGGCCGGCGGATGAGCGGCTTCGTCAATCGCTGCGGATGGCTGGAATAATCCCAGCCGTAGCGGCCCTTCACGCACAGCCGGCCCTCGCTACCGAGACTGTCGCGGCCCTCAGCCATGACGATCTGATGATCCTTCACGTAATACGTCGTCGTGCAGCCGACTCCGCAATACGGGCAAACGCTGTCAATCGCCGTCATCTCCGCTCGCGGCAGGAGCTGAAGCGTGATGGCTTTGTGCACCAAAGCGCCGGTCGGGCACGCCGCCGCGCATTCACCGCACGAAACGCAGGTGCTGTCACCCATCGGCGCATCGAGATCGAAGCCAATGCGGGCGGAATAACCTTTGCCCGTGCGGCCGATCACTTCGTTCGATTGAATGTCGTCGCAAGCGCGAATGCAGCGGTCGCACAAAATACAGGCCTGATGATCCACTGCGATCACTTTGGAGGATTCATCCGCCGTGGCGGCGTGCCCGTTGTGCTTCGGGTGCGGGGTGATTGTTGAATGAGCATGAAGCCAACCGTAGCGTCGACCAAGGGCTTCCAGTTCGCAATCTTTTGTGGTCCGTTCCTTCACGCACGGTGTCGGATGATCATCCAATAACAGGCCCGTCAGCATGCGGCGTTGTTTTTCGATGCGCTCGCTGTTGGTGACGACCTTCATGCCGTCTTCGCAGGGCCGCACGCACGATGCCGCCAGCACCCGCCCGCCGACATCGACTACGCACATGCGGCAGACGCCCATCGGATCGAGCTTCGGCGAATGGCACAAGGCCGGAATATCGATGCCGACGCGCCGGGCCGCTTCCCACACCGTGGTGCCGGGCGGCGCTTCGACTTCTCGGCCGTCGATGGTGAGACGAATCATCAACCAGTCACCTTTGGAAATCCCACCAGTTCTTCATCACGGACAGAACTGGATTCAATGCGACCTGTCCCAGGCCGCAGATGGACGTCAATGTCAGCGTTTCTCCCAGATCGGGAAGCACATGCAGAACCCTGCGCTCTTTCTTGCCGGCTTGCACTTCATCGAGCAATTCAACCGCCTTTTGCGATCCGACCCGACAAGGAACGCACTTACCGCACGATTCATAGCGGAAGAATCGCACGATATTGGTTGCCAACGCCAACATGTCCGTGCCTTCGGCGACAACGAAAAGCGCGCCGGAACCGAGCATCGAGCCGGCTTTGGCCATGGCGGCGAAATCGAGCGGAGTATCGGCGGCGCTGACGGGCAAAAAGTTCGACGATGCCCCGCCCGGCAAGAACGCCAACAGATTCCGTCCGGTAATACCGCCGGCACGCCTAATCAGTTCGCGGACCGTTGTTCCGACAGGGATTTCGTACACTCCGGGATAAGCGACATGGCCGGAGACCGCCATCACCTTCAGTCCTGCGAATCCAGACCTGCCCTGCGCTTTCCACCAATCGGCCCCGCGGCTCACAATAGTCGGCACCATCGCCAGCGTTTCAACGTTGTTGATGAGCGTCGGTTGGCCGTGCAGTCCGTGCGTGCCGGGGAAGGGCGGTTTGTTGCGCGGTTCGCCGCGCTTGTCTTCCAGGCATTCGAGCAATGCCGTTTCTTCGCCGAGAATGTAGCCGCCGGGCGATACGAAGATTTCGATTTCGACTCCGGCTCGCCCTGCCAATCCTTGAGCTCGATGAAGCTCTGACTCGAACGCCTTTCGCTCTGGTTCGTACTCGTGGCGGATAAACAGGATTGCCTTCGACGCTCCAACCGCCATCGCCCCAAGGATCATTCCCTCGATCACGAGATGACTGAGCGAGGCGAGGATCTCGCGGTCTTTGAAGGTGCCGGGTTCACTCTCGTCGGCATTACAAATGACGTATTTCGGAGTGCGGGCTTCTTTTCGAACCAATTCCCATTTGGTTCCGGTGGGGAAACCGGCCCCGCCCATGCCACGGAGGCCGCTGTCCTTCAAGGCCGAAACGACTCGGTCGGAAAACGCGCCACGAGGTATTTTCAAAGCTTCGCGCAGGACGCCGTAGCGCTCTGGCTCAGCCGGGTATGGATCGCAGCGCCAACGATAGGAGAGTGTGATTCCCCTGTACGACGGGTTTTCGGAGCGAATTTCAGCCGCGCCTGGGACGCCACACGCGGCGTCAATTGTCATGGGCACTTCATTCACGAGTGTGGCCGGCGCCCTGTCGCAGCGACCCAGACATGAGCATTCTCGGACATGTACATCGGGATTGCCGGCGTGGTGCTCTCTAACTCGCGAAGTCGCGAGCGGCTCTTTGAGCCAGCAGGCCATGTCACGGCAGACGGCGATTTCAGTTTTCTGCGGCGCTTGGGTGCGGAAGTGCGGATAGAACGAAACCAGGCCTTGAATGCGATAGAGCGGGACGTTGGCCTCCTGGGCGACCTGCAGCATGAGGTCATCGGTCAGATGGCCGTGCGCTTCTTGCAGTTCGAGCAATCGCGGGATTAGGCGCATCGCCGGCTCCGAGGACCTACCGGAGTCATCGTATCCGCGAGCGGTCGCGTTACCATCTCGTTACCGGACTGCGATTGCCAATCGCCGAGCGGAAGTCGATAATCAGGGAACCACCATTCTCCATCGAGGAAGATCATGAAAGCGAAATTCTCACGTCGCAAGTTCCTGGGCGCATCGCTCGCGGTAGCCGGCGCGACCGCTCTGCCGCTTCGCGCCAAGGCCGAGGAACCGGCCGCAACCGCCAAATACAGCGATTACCTCGTCTACCTCCGGCCCGGCGAGGACGATCTCGACGCCACCGATAAGGACATCGAAGGGCCGTATTACCGAGAAGGCGCGCCGTTCCGCTCAACGCTATTCGAGAAGGGCGACAAAGGCGAACGGCTGGTGGTGGCGGGCACGGTGGTCGCACGCAATGGCCGCCCGCTCGCGAACTCGATTGTTGATGTGTGGCAATGCAACGCCGATGGGCGTTACGACAACGACGACCCGAAGCACCCGCCGAAAAAGGACCAGTTCGTCCTTCGCGGCAAGGTCAAGACCAACGATAAGGGCGAATACGAGTTCACGACGATCAGGCCGGTGCCATATGGAATAGGCGAAGGGCAGTATCGGCCCGCGCACATCCACATGAAAGCCAGCCTCGACGGCTACACTCCGCTCACGACGCAGCTTTATTTCAAAGGCGACAAATACAACAAGACCGACCCTTGGTACAAAGCTTCGCGCGAGATCGATCCGAAACCGGATGCGAAGAAAGTGCTACACGCGACGTTCAAGGTAGTGCTGGCGCGGGCTTAGAGTAGAACGGAATGAATTCCGTTCTACTTTTTCTCTAGGCCAGGATTTCGCGGATGGGCTGGCCGCTTTGGGCGATGGGCACTGGGCGGCCGGCGCGATCGGGCACCGTCGAGTGCGGATCGATTCCCAGGCATTGATAAATCGTCGCGCAGATGTCGGCGGGGCTGACGGGGCGATCCTTGACGTATGCGGCTTGGGCATCCGAAGCGCCGCAGACGGTCCCGCCGCGGATGCCGGCCCCAGCGAACATGACCGAGTAGCAGAAAGTCCAGTGGTCGCGGCCGCCGTTGCCGTTCACCCGCGGCGTGCGGCCCATTTCACTCATGATCACCACCAGCGTTTCGTCCAACATGCCGCGCTGCGACAAGTCTTCCATTAGCGCCGTGAAGGTCTGATCCAGGCCGGGGAGCTTGTTGTCGCGCAGGATCGGGAAGTTGCGTGTGTGCGTGTCCCAGGCGTCGTAGTCGATTTGCACGCGGTCCCAGAACAAGTCCCAAGTGACGTTCACGAAGCGCACGCCGGCTTCGACCAACCGGCGGGCAATGAGTGTGCTGTGGCCAAACAGGCTGCGGCCATAGCGATCGAGCCGCCGCGGATCTTCATTCGAAAGATCGAAAGCAGCCCGCGCTTTTGGCGAGGTCAGCAACTGAAACGCGCGCTGCTGCGTGCGGTCGAACTGGCCAACGGTCGGCTGTGATTCAATTTGGCGGACCTGATCGTCGAATTGGCCGAGCAGCCCGCGGCGGTTATTCAGTCGATCGAGAGTCAAGCCGTCAACCAACGTGCTGTTGGGCAGGAACGGCATTCCGCGAACCACGTTCGGGTAACCCGCCGTGGTCGGCTTCGTTTCTTTGTCGCGGTATGGATCGCATTCGGTCGTCAGGCCGTCGAATCGCTTACCGAGGAAACCGGCGTACGGCCCGGCCCGGCGAAACGCCTGACCCCAACCGAGCCAGCAGGGCAGATAGACATAATCGGGCAGTTCAAGCTCCGGTCGCTCACGCTCCCGGCTCGCCTTCAAGTACTCGCACACCGAGCCCATGCTGGGCGGATCGGTATCGCGGGGGTGTTGGTCCGGCATCGGTTGATCGAAGCCGGTGTAGCTCGGCAGACAGTTGTGACAGCCGGCTTTGTGGTTCACGGAACGGACGATCGCCGCTTTGTGCATCCATTTGGCCATTTGCGGTAAATGTTCGCAGATTTGAATGCCGGTTGCGCTGGTAGGAATCGGTTTGAATTCGCCGCGCGTCTCGGTCGACCCGCTTGGCTTGAGGTCCCACATGTCCTGGGTCGCGGCGCCGCCGAGCAGATAGAGCAGAATGACGCTCTTCGCTTTGCCGGGTATTGCGTCGGTTGCTTTCGATTGTTCGGCTCGCAGCAGGTTGGGCAAGGTGAATGCCGGGCCGAGCAGAGAAAGTGCGCCGGCCTTGAGCGTTTCGCGGCGGGTGATGCCGTCGCAGGCACGGCGCGGACTGCCGAGCATGGTCAGCATAAAAAGGTCTCAAACCAGCCGCTTGCGGCTTTGCGGTTGCGCAAAGCCGCAAGCGGCGCGAGGATCAAACTTCCCAGCCCTTGCGATACTCTCGCTTGATGTACTGGGCGGCTTCCCTGCAATTGGTCGCTTCGCACTTGTCACCGTCAAACTCTAGCTTTTTGCCGGTTCTGATCGCGACATTGCCGAGAAGGACGGTTTCGGTGAGCATACCGGCGATGCCGAAGTTCGAGTAAGCGATCGACGGATCGTTTTCGTGAATGGCCTTGGACCATTCCGCCTTCATGCCCGGGTCGCCCTTGCCATTGCGCGGCAGTGTAACAGGCACTTTCTTGGCCGCCTCGTCAAGTCCGTCGCCGACGAGGCGATATTGTGCGCCGTAGTCGTTCGGCGAAAACAGAATGCCCTTATCGCCGACCAGCATCGATCCGCTGCCGGCAAGTTTTTCACCGGTTTTCAACACCTTCGAGAGCAATTCCTTGGGCGGCGCAAGTTTCACGCCGTCCTTCGTGCCCTCGTACCAGTTCCAGGTGACCGGCGCCATCTCTTCGCGGGCCGGGAATTCCAGGATCACATGAGCGAAGGCCGAGCAGGTTTCCGGATTAACTGGCCCATTTTCGGCCCTCGCGGACAGCGGGTGGCCGAGCTTGAGAGCGCGGAATGCCATGTTGGCGGTATGGCAAGCCATGTCTCCCAAGGCGCCCGTGCCAAAATCCCACCAGCCGCGCCAGGAGAACGGATGGTATCCGGGCGCGTAAGAACGATCGGGCGCGGTGCCGAGGAACAGGTCCCAATTCACGTGCTTGGGCACGTCGAATTTGCCGGTCGGACGCGAGGTCACTTCGGGCGCCTGCTTCCAATATCCTGTCGGCCGGTTGGTCCACACATGCACTTCCGTCACTCTGCCAAGCACGCCGGCCTGGACCAGTTCCACCGCTCGGCGAAGTCCATTCTCGGCCGAGCCCTGATTGCCCATCTGCGTGCAGACCTTGTATTCCTTGGCCAGTAGCCGCATCTGCCGCGCTTCCCACACGTCGTGAACCAGCGGCTTCTGGCAATACACATGCTTACCGAGCTTCATGGCCATGAAACTGGCCGGAGCGTGCGTGTGATCCGCGGTGCTGACGGTGACGGCGTCGATCTCCTTGCCCATCTGGTCCAGCATTTTGCGATAATCGGCGAATTTCTTGGCGTCGAGGTAGTACTGCTTCTGATCGGTCTTCGGAGCGTCGTGTAACCCTTTTTGATTTGCTTTGCCGTTCAGGTTATTTTCGTCGATGTCGCAAAGCGCGACGACTTGTCCACCCGCAAGCCAGCAGTGATCGATATCGCTGGAGCCTTTCCCGCCGACGCCGATGCCGGCGAAGTGGATTTTGCCGTTGGGTTTGTCGGCGGCGCGCGCTGCGCTGAGAGCGTTGGCGGTTAGCCAGTAGCCGGTCCCGGTGGCGGCGGTAGCCTTGAGGAAGTTTCGACGGTTCATTTTGCTCATGGGAATCGACCTCGGGGAGGTAGGAGTAAGTCGGCGGGAAGCGGTATCCCTGTGGCTCAACAGTTTAGAGCTGGCGACGCGGTGGTGCAAGCATCAATCCGGAGTAAGGGCGGGTCAAAAAATGTCTCCTTCTTTTTCCTCTTCGAATGCTTCCTTGACCTTTTCGTTCGTCATGGCGACGATGGCCCAAATACCGGAAACGAGTGTGAACACGACGGCGAGTCCGGCGGGCAAGGCGGCAATCATCATGGCGAACCCGGTGTCGAAGCCCATCGTGTCCACGAAAAAGACCTTGGCGAGATAATAGAACAGCCAGAACACGGCGCCTCCGTTGCCCGGCGCGGCGATTAGCGCCATGACGGCCCCGACCATCGCCCACGGATACGATTCGATGGCGCGCAGCTTGAGCGCGCCGACGCAAACCAATGCTCCAAAGGCAAACGTGAACGGGCTGACCGCGATGAAGATGATGCTGCGAGTTTGAATCGCCTCAAAGTCGGCTTCGCCCTGGGCGGCCTTTTCCCTGGCCGACAATTTCGGGTTGTTGGGCCCTTCCTTGTAAAACTCGGCGAACACCAGCGGCCAGATGCCGATAAACAAGGCGGCCATGGATAGCGCGCACGTGAGGATGCCGGCGCCGATCAAATAGCTTGCCGGACGCACGATGACCGAAATCGCCGGGCCGCGAGCGCTTTTTTCGAACCGGTCCGCGACCAGGCCCATTGCCGCCCGTTGCTTCGCCTCTTTCATCTTCTCTTCTTCTTTTTCTTCCTTCACGACCGCATACGGATTGCGGTCGTCGTCTTCGTCCTTGGACTTGCCCGATTTTCCACCTGCTTTGGCGGTGATGGCCGCGGACGGCGCGAAGATGTTCTCGCATTTCGGGCATTTGATCTTCTTGCCTTCGCTCACCGGCTGCTCGCGCTTGAGCACGGTCTTGCATTTCGGGCAGGTGTACTGATGCATGGCAACGATTCCGAGTCGGGCACAACGAAGGCGAATCCAACGTTATAGACTACACGGAATCATCGAGGGTTGCCATTGGTTTACCGCCCGGGCGAGAAGACGAGCGGTTCAATCGCGCGATTTGATTACCTTTGCCGGAACGCCGGCTGCGACCACCCGATTCGGCACCGGCTTTGTCACGACCGCCCCGGCACCGACCACCGCCCCGGCACCGACGTCGGCCATTACTACCGCCGCGCTGCCGATCCAGGCCCCGGCCCCGATTCGCACCATTCTCCGCGTGTGTTCCTGCTCGCGAATCGGTTTGGACGAATCGCTGGTCCCGTGCGTTTGGGCACCACTCGGGACATGCACTCCTGGTCCCAGCAACGCATCGCGTTCGATATGAACCAGCCCGAGATGGCAACGCGGCCCGACGTAAACGTTCTCCTCCAGTCGCGCGCCGGTCTGCGAGAACAACGTGCCGAATTCCACCGTCGCGGACTTGTGGTAGTGCGCCAGCACGCGCATCAGAAAGGCCCGCCGCAAATACACCCCGACAAGCCCCGGCGCCAGCGAAAGCGTCTGCGATGAGCCTTCCAGCGCCCGGTCTTTGCCGATGACTAGCGACCAGCACCAGTAGGAGAGCAATATCGGCAGGACGGCCAACAGGGCAAGAAACCGGCAGATCGACTTGGCAAGTTCCCGCATGGCGCGCCCATTTCGTCTTGCGGTTACTGCATCCGGTCGTCGGCGTTGGAGAGCGGAGTAAACAACTTGGTCAAATCCTTCGCGATCTTGTCGAAGAACTTCTGCTTGAATCGCTCGGGGTTGGTTTCCATGTCCACCGGGATCGATTGGCCGTTGCCGGGATACTCCACTTCGTATTCTTCCCGATCGAATGGGTCGCCGCCGTCGCGCTCCACATCGATAATGGCGATCGGGATGCGGCAATGTCCGTGCAAAATTTCCCGCGTGCCGGGCTCGAACAGACTCAATTGGTCCAGTTCCATGTCGATGACGTAGTCCACTTTGAACTTCTTGCCGATTTCAGCCGCCGTCATCCCCCTCCAATCCTCGTTCTTCCGCTTGAACTTCTCGACCTCGAGCATCGGCACGATGGTCACGCGCTCCTTGTTCATTTTGAAAGTCTCGTCCAGCTTGCGAACGAACTTGGCGGCCAGAACGCGATCGGCGCCGGCATAGTCGGGCGGAATTTGCCGGCCCGAATAGGACAACACCAACACGGAAATGTCCTTCTTCTTCTTCGCCTCGCAGGCCTTGTCGTAGAAGTTGAACCGCGACGCACCCTTGGAATTGTTGAATAGGCCCATCAGTTGAAACGGCGCCAGGATCGGATTGCATCCCATGCCGATGAACGCCACCGCCAGCACCGCGATCAGCTTTTGTCGCCGCGTCATTGGCTTCCGTGCCATAACTACTACCCCCATTTCGCCACTGCCAAGACCACGCCCCAGCGAACCAGCATCAGCACCACGAAAGCGATCAGGCTGGTGATAATCGCCTTTTCCGCCGAGCGAATCAGCAGATAGCGCCCGCGCCAGGCGCTGAAAACCGACCACGGCACGACCACCACACAGAAAGCCGCCAGCAGTGCGCCGACCGCATTCGCACGCAACGAATTCACCGGGTCCGCGTGCATCAGCAGCGAGAAACTCGTGGTGAACCCGCACGACGGGCACGGCAAGCCGGTCATCGCGTAGAAACTGCACGCCGGCAGGCCCAACTGCCGGTGCGTCTCTTGCCGCATCGGTTCGTTGTTCTCGTCGTAGGGGTGCAACAGCGCCCCCACGGTCAGCACCGCCGCGACCCCGAGCGCCACCAGCACCAGGTTCAGCCGAACCCACCACGCCATATACGGCAAGGCTTCGGGCAATTCCTCGAAACCCGGATTCTCCTCCGGTTCGCTGATCGGTGCGGAAGCCGACTCCATAGCGTTGCCTCTTCATCTCATCAAGTGCAATTCCATACCAAAAACCCCAACGCCCCGTCTTTATTCGCTTAGCCGTTCGAGGCATTGTCGGACAGCCACGCACGGCCGATTCGCGCAAAGGCTTATCCCCTTGGTTTAGCTTTTGGACTTTTTTGGACTTTTCGAACCAGAATCCAACGTGCGTTAAACGACGCAACCTCTTGATCTGACATTCTTTACCACCCGCCCCCGATGCCATCAAAAACTTTGTTGAAAAAGTGGTTGGGTGGTGCGCCAAGTAGAGCGCGGAGTGGTGCGCCAGGTAGAGCGCGGAGTGGTGCGCCAGGTAGAGCGCGGAGTGGTGTGTCAAGTAGTGAATCGAGTGGTGGTGTCGGCTTGGAATCAAGTTCCGAGCAACCAACGCGCCGTCG
>JBGQCZ010000037.1:0-14808 GCA_041495645.1 Gemmataceae bacterium
GATCCTCCACCGCCTAGGACTCCCCACCCCAGACCAAACCTGGGCCCGCAATCTTTCTCCAGTCCCATCTGGTTAGTATGCCCGAGCCGTTGTCAACAGGGGTGCGGAATATGGGGCAAGCGAAGGATCGCGGCCCCACCTTCGCTGGCGCGTCAGGCTTGTGGTGCAGCATCAAGGACCGTCACATGAACCTCGGACCCGGTCATTGTGCGTTGCCAGCTGACTCACTTCAACGGGTTTCGATGCGACGACAAAATTCGGCGTACGGCCCAACTACAACTTCCGCGAATCGCCAACGCCTGCTATGCTGGATTGTTATGGTTGTGAAGTTACCATGTCTCGGTTCCATTTCGCTTCAAGGATTCAGTCATGTCTACGCGTCGGAAGGGTTTCACCCTGATTGAATTGCTGGTGGTGATCGCGATTATCTCCATGCTGATGGGTTTGCTGCTGCCCGCAGTCCAAAAAGCGCGCGAAGCGGCAAGCCGAATCAGTTGCGCCAACAACCTCAAGCAAATTGGTCTCGCCCTGCACAATCACGAAGGCACATTCGGCCGACTGCCGCCGAGCCGGATGGGCGACGGCATGGCCACCTGGGCCGTCTTGATTCTGCCGTACCTCGAACAAGAAAACTTGTACCGCCAATGGAATCTCAACGCCACCTACTATCAGCAAAACAACGTTGCGCGCATGACGCCGTACAAGGGTTATTACTGCCCGTCGCGTCGATCGGCGGCGACCGATCCGGTGAGCATTTCGGGCGACTCGTGGAGCGGCGGGGGGCCCGCTGCGCCGCACTTCCCTGGCGGACTGGGCGACTACGTGGCCAACATCGGCACCACCGGGTTTGATTACCCCTTTGTCGCGCCGCCCAACGGCGCATTCCAAAGCGGCAGAGGCTTGGGATTCAACGCCTTCTTCATGGATGGATTGAGCAACACGGTTTTTGTTGGTGAGAAGCACGTACCGATCAACTATTTCGGCGTGGGCTGGTGGGATTGCTCGATTTACAACGGCGATTATTTTCCCTGCTCGTGCCGCTCGGGCGGGCCGAACTACCCGCTCACCAACAATCCGCAAGACATGGGTTGGAAATTCGGCAGCTTGCACACCGGCATCGTGCAGTTTTGCTTCGGTGACGGCGGTGTCCGCTCCGTGCCGGCCGCGACCAATCCCGATACCGTCGGCCTGCTCATGCAACGCAACGACGGCCAGGTGATTCCCGAATATTGATCCGCGGCCGCTTGCGGCTTTGCAAACGGCAATGCCACAAGCGGCTTATGCAAGTCCCTCTTCACGCATCAACTCGATCGTCTTGCCCACCGCGTCCACGGTGCGCTCCACGTCGTCCTCGGTATGCGCGGCGGTGATGAAAGCGCCGAAGCCGAACCAATCCACTCCGTTTAGCAGCAACCCGTGCCGCCACGCCGCAACCTGTTTCGGATTCTTCGGACCGTCGAGCTTGTTCAATGCACCGCCGTAGGGAACGAAGTCGTCGTCGGTTGGCCGCGGGCCCTCGTAGCCGGATTTGACGTGGATCAAAGAGAAATCTCCGTAGGCGATCCAATCGGGGAAGCGCTCGTCGAATAGAGCGTTGAGTTGTCGCTTCAGCAATCGGGCGGATTCATTGGCCTTGCGACATGCTTGTCCGTCGGCAATCCGCGACAGCGCCGCGACGCCGGCAGCCGCCGAAAGCGGATTGGCGTTGAAGGTGCCAGGGTGCCGCATCTTCGGCTTGCCGGGCCGCACTTCAATAGACGCCATCACGTCGGCACGGCCGGCGACCGCCCCGCCCGGCAATCCGCCGGCAAGGATTTTCGCAAGTGTAGTCAGGTCCGGCATTATTCCATAATGCGCCTGCGCCCCGCCGGGATGCACGCGGAAACCGGTGATGACCTCATCGAAGATCAGCAATTGCCCGTGCTTCGAGGTGATCCGGCGCAATTCGCGAAGGAACTCGCCGCGCACCGGTACTTCGCCCCAATGTCCGCCGGTCGGCTCCAAGATCACGGCGCCGATTTGCAAATCGCTGCTTAGAGTCTGCTCCAGCAAGGCCAAGTCATTCGGAGGAATGACGACTGTTTGCTGCGCGATTTCCGTCGGCAATCCGGGCACCGCGGGAGATTCGTACGGCGGATACGCCCCCGGCATTACGCCGTCGTGCCAACCGTGAAAATGACCGACGAACTTCAAGACCTTCTGCCGGCCGGTATGGATTCGGGCCAGACGCATCGCCATCAATGTCGCTTCGGTCCCGCTATTGGTGAAGCGCACCCGCTCGGCGCTCGGAACCAGTTTTTTCACCCACTGGCCCCAGTCGATTTCCAGGTCGTGGCAACCGCCAAAATGCGTGCCCTTGGCCATCTGCTTCTGCACCGCGGCGACCACTTCCGGCGGCGAATGGCCCAACAAGAGCGCTCCGTGCCCATTCCAGAAATCGATCAGATCGTGGCCGTCCACGTCCCATTTGTGCGAGCCCAAGGCATGCGTGATGTAGACCGGGAACGGCTCCAGCCGGCGCGAATCGTGCGTTACTCCGTCGGGGAAAATTGTCCTCGCTTGCTCGAATCGCCGCCGCGAACCGGCAAACTCGGTTTCGAATCGCTGCTGCAACGTGGCGCTGGTGAGGGTGGCTGGCATGACGACTCCGCCGTGTACGTGTCGCGAATGACTCTCCTCAATGATTTATAGACAAGCGTCTCACTGGATCGAAAAATGCCGGGGGCTCGGCAAACTCGATACGCGCGTAATTTTCCTCATTCCCGATACCACGCGAAGTAAGTTCCGAAAAGTCCGCCGACTCCATGCGGATGATCTATCCCGCTTATTAAGGATTCTCCGATAGCAGCGTGAGTGATACATATGACCGGTTCACAGTCTTTGACGAGAATGGCGAATCGCGCGATGCGATTGCGGAGAACTCTGATGCGCTCGAAACTCTGGCAATCCATTATCCTTACGGGCTTTGCGGTCGTTGCCGCTTGGCCTGCAAGCGTTCGTGCCGATGAGCCAAAACCGGTCATCAACGACCGGCAACCTGCCCGCCAAGCCGCGCCGGCCGCAGAGCAGCCGGTGCAGCAACTGCCCGAACTACCGAAAGCCTTGGAGGAACCGGTAAAACCGGAGCAACCAAGCCAACCGGTACAATCGGACCCGGTCATCGAAACCGCGGACCCGCAGCTGCTCGATTGGACCAAGGTCCCGCCCGTGCGCAGTCCGGTTCCGCGCCTCGGCTGGTTTCAGATTCCGCAAGACGGGGCCGGCTACTATTCGCTGCTGGATTTGCTTCGCAAAAACGAACGCGAAAAGCCGCCGAAATTTCCGTACCCCCCGGTGAGCCCGTTCGCGGGTTCGTTCTTCGACGCCGACTACCGCTATCTCGACGATCCGGCGAACACGCAGCACGACTGGCTCGATTTCTTGAAACGGCGGCATCTAGGCGACGAGTGGTTGTTCACCACCGGCGGCGAGTTTCGCTATCGCCTGATGGACGAGCAAGCCAGCAGGTTGACGCCGTTCGACAACAACTATAGTCTGATTCGAACTCGGGTATACGGCGACCTGTCCTATGGCGACCGTATTCGCGCCTACATCGAGTTCATTTCCGCCAACGCGTTCCACGAGACGCTGGCGCCGTTGCCCATCGACCGCAATCTGGCGGACTTCCTCAACCTGTTCGTCGATGTGAAATTGCTTGAGGAATTCGGAATGCCCGCCTACTTGCGCGTCGGGCGGCAGGAACTGCTTTACGGCTCCGAGCGGTTGATTTCGCCGCTCGATTGGGCGAACACGCGACGCACGTTTCAAGGCGTCAAGTTGTTCTGGCCGTCGGAAAAGTGGGACGTTGACATGTTCTGGGTCAAGCCGATGCTGGTATCCGCCACCAAACTGGATTCGTGGGACGCCGAACAGGATTTCTTTGGACTTTGGGCAACCTACAAGCCAAAGAAGGGCACGACTCGCGATTTCTATGTCCTGAACCTGGCCAATTACCATCCGGTCGCCGTCGGAGCGAATCAGCAGCGCGGCGGATTCGACATCACCACCTTCGGCACGCGCTGGGCCGGCGATCGGGACGGCCAACTACTCTACGACGTCGAGGGAATGATTCAGACGGGCATTCGCGCCAACACGGAAATGGCCGCGTACGCGTACACGGTCGGCCTGGGGTATCGATTCAAGGAATGCCGTTTGAATCCCATCATCTGGGTTTACAACGATTACGCCACGGGCGATCCGAACCCGGGCGGCGCGGGTCTGTCACGCACCTTCAACCAACTGTTCCCCTTCGGTCATTATTACATGGGGCTGCAAGACTTCGTCGGACGTCAGAACATCAACGATTTGAACGTTCAAGCATCCATCAATCCGACGCGCTGGATTTCCATGCTGTTCCAGTATCACCATTTCACGCTGGCGCAGGCGCGCGACGGCCTGTACAACGCGGCTGGCGTCAAGACCCGTCAGGACATCACCGGCGCCTCGGGCCGTTACGTGGGCGACGAATTCGATTTCGTCACCAACGTGCATTTCAGCCAGCATGCCGACGCGTGGTTCGGAGTCGGCTACTTTGCGACGGGCCCGTTTTTGCAGAACACGGGCGGACCGGCCCGCACGCCCGAGACGTTTTTCATGCAATACAGCTACAAGTGGTGATTCACCGAACAGAATTGCGCAAGCCGATTCTTCATTCAGGGTGAGTGACGGGATTTGAACCCGCGACCCCGAGATCCACAATCTCGTGCTCTAACCAACTGAGCTACACCCACCAATCAATCCCATCTTAACTGAGACACTCGTTTTGACAAGATGACTCCGCCACGGCCAAGGTTCGCAAAAATTGCCTGCGCGCTTCGTCGATTTGGTGCATCTTCCCGTTAGACTGGGTGGATTGGTCGGAGCATGCATGAGCGACGCGGACAGTGAAATGGTCGGTCGCTGGAGTCGCGGCGACGAGGCCGCGTTTGCGGACATGGTGCGCCGCTGGGAACAGCCCTTGGCCCGCTTTCTCGGCCGACTGACCGATGCGAACCAAGTGCCCGATTTGCTTCAGGAAACGTTTCTGCGGGTTCACCGGGCGCGGCTTCGCTACTGCGAGAACGGCCATTTTTCGGCATGGTTGTTTCAAATTGCTGTGAACGTGGCCCGTGACTCCGGACGGCGTCGGCCGTCGCCCGAATCGCTGGATTGCGAGCCAGTGTGTGACGCCGAATCGGCGGCCAGCCTACTGGAACGGCGTGAGGAATCCGATGCGTTGCTCCGCGCCGTTGCCGACTTGCCGATGGAACTGCGTGAAGTCCTGGCTCTGCGGCACGATGCCGGACTGAGTTTTGAGGAAATGGCCCGGCGACTCAACGTGCCGGCGAGTACCCTGAAATCGCGTTTCGCCGCCGCCCTGCGGCGATTGCGGGAACGATTGAGCGACCCGGGCGAATTGCCGGAGGGATCATCGTGAATTGCCAAGATGTACGGGACCTGCTGCCGCTTTCGGTTTATGGCGATTTAGCCGGCGCGGAGCGCGCCGGCGTCGAAGCGCACTTGGCGCATTGCGACGCGTGCCGAAAGGACTTGGCGGCGCTGGGCGGCGTCCGACAAATGCTCGACGAATCGCCGACCCCGCGAGCGCCGTTCGACGCCTCGGCAATCCATCATGCCGAATCCCAACGGCATCGGCGAGCGGCTTGGCGATGGCGCGTCGCCGCGCTGGTCGGACTTGCGGCGGCAATCGCCTTCGCAGCCGTGCGGCTCGAAGTGCGCTTCGACAACCAACAGGTCGCGATCCGCTTGGGGCGCGTCGAGACCGTACCCAGCCCAGACGGCAATCTCTCGCCGATAGTTGCGCGGCAGGACGCAGGCTCATCGCCGGACGTGCACGAACAACTCAAGCTCTTGAACGAACTCGTACACGCTTTGGCTGCGAATCTGGAGGCCGGTGATCGCGGCAACCGCGAGGAGATGGAAAAACTCCGGCAGGAAATCGCCGCCATTCAGAAACTCGATCAAAAGCGCTGGAGCGAGACGCGGCGGGACGTCTCGGCCTTGTACACGGCGCAATTCGGGGCCCGCAATACGGGAGCGAACCCATGAAACATTTCCATGTGACTCTGATGCTGTTTTCGCTGGCGCTGCCGGTCTTCGGGCAGGAAAGTCCCAAGCCCGCCGCCGACCGGCGAACGATGTACGAAGACATCGAGGTGATGCGCACCATACTTGGCCGGCAGTTGCATGTCGTGCAGTCCACGCAATGTGCCGCGTGTCACGTCGGCGCGCACGGCGCAATGTCACCGATGGCGGACAGCATTTGGCTGGATGTAAGCGGCTCAGTTCGAAGGCAGGCCGGCCTCGTCGACCTTGATCGGGATGGCTACCCGGACATTTTTGTCGCGAATCATGCGCACTCGGGCACCACGTCGTCGGCATCAATTGAAGGGTCTTATCTCAAGGGACAAGGAATTGTGGTTCACGTCACGGTTGCCCCGCTATCGTCATCGGAACTGGTGGCGAGCAGTCCAACGCAGTCGCCGAAGGCGATCAGCGATTGGGAGAAAACGCGCCGGCAGATTCGCGGGGAAAAGGTCGAAACAGCCAATTCCGCGAAACGAGCGACGTTTGCCGATGCGTTGCTGAAGACCCTCGCGGAAAACGGCAAGAACTTCTCGCAATTGCCGGACACCGAGAGCGTGACGCTGGTCGTGACGTTTCGCGCCGGCCCCGCGCCGGCCGGCGGTGCAGGCGGTGGCATGATGGGCGCCGGAATGGGAATGTCGGGAATGGGCGGCGACTCGGGAGGAGCAGGCGCCGGCGGCGGCATGGGCGGCGGGCCAGGAGCAGGCGCCGGCGGGGCCGCGTGGGGGGGGCCAATGGGTGCAGGAGCGTTGCCCGGCGGTGGGGGCCCGGCTGGCGCCTCGGCCGGAGGCGGTGGAGCGGCGCCGCTGGAAGGAAGCACTGACACCGGCGGCGTTGGCGGCGAACCGATGACCCAGGACCGCGAACTTGAACTCCTGGGCGACCTGCACCAGAAACGCGGCAAATGGAACGAGGCTGCTTCGGCCTTTGAGCGGGCTTTGGCCAAGGCACGCGAATCCCACGCCAAGCCCGAACGGACTCGCCAACTGGTGCGAAAGCTGGCCGAGGTCCACCTGACTACCGGGAACTTCGAAGCGGCCCGGAAAGCCCTTGAATCCGCCGCGATGGCCGAGCCCAAGAAGAACCCGGACATGCTCGGACCCATCAAGCCGGCTCCCGCCATGAAACTTCCCGCCAAATTGATCGTCTCCGCGCCGAAGAAACTCCTGGATCAAGTCGGCAACGGGCGAATCTCCTTCGTAGAGTTTCAGCAACTTGCCAATCTCGAAGTACTGAACTTCTCGGAGCCGGCAGCGCCGAAAAAGTGAAAGAGACTCTCCGCGCCGTTAAGCGAGCGCGAAACGTAAACAACACCGTTTACGTTTCGCGCTCGCTTGCCACACCGTTGACTGCACTTGGTATTCAATTCTCTGCTGCCATTAACGACCCGTCCGACGCAAAAAACCCTTGCCCGTCAACTTGATAAACTCCATCCGTGCAAAGTGCAAGGAGCCGCGCGATTTCCTGGCCCAACGAATCCGATTCCGATTGCAACGTCAGCAGTTGCCGCGTGGAAATGACGTGTTGCATCAACTTCAGCCGGTACGGATTATTCTCCTGTTGTTCGAGCCACGCGGCCCAGGTGTCCAGGTCGTTGCGAATGTCATCGGCTTCGGTCAGGAATCGCTCGATTCGCAGCGCGCCTGATTCCAGCGAAGTCCATCCCAAGTCATCGCCGCGTACGACAATCTCGCCCCAGCCAAAGTGCTTCTGCAACT
The DNA here is from genome assembly GCA_041495645.1 of Gemmataceae bacterium. Lineage (GTDB taxonomy): Bacteria > Planctomycetota > Planctomycetia > Gemmatales > Gemmataceae > JBGQCZ01. Next base: position 7,845 of record JBGQCZ010000037.1, read on the forward strand.
CGGCCGGTTGTGGCATTACCGGGCTCGTTCCAAAGATGCGATACCACATCCGAAGAGTAACCACAAAGAACACAAAGAAGGCACGAAGAAACACAAAGAGAGCTTTCTGAGTTCAAGCTCGTAGCAGAGGCATGATTCGTATGCCGATTCGAGCAATCCCGGACCGAGATGACGATGAACCTCAATGGCGGCGCCAATGATGAGACTTGAAATCTCATTTGATCTTGTTTTGACTGCTTCGGAACGTTCCATCCATTTCTCCTTTGTGTTTCTTTGTGACTCCTTTGTGTCCTTTGTGGTAATCCTTGTTTCTTAGATCTTCTTCCGCGCTCCCACATACTTGGCTGGTTCGGGTTCGCTCACGTGCTGCAGGAGCATGGCAACTACGTCCTCGCTGCTTTTGCCTTCGGCTTGGGCCTGGAAGTTGGTGCTGATGCGATGGCGCAACACGGGTCCGGCCGCCTTGCGAATGTCGTCGACGGCCACGCTGAAGCGGCCGTCCATCGCGGCGAACGCCTGGCCCGCCATCATGAGATTGATGCCGGCACGCGGGCCGGCGCCCCAGTCCACGAGCTTCTTCACGAACTCCGGCGCCGTCGGGTCCTTCGGCCGCGACGCTCGTGCCAAACGTGTCGCGAAGTCGATGACGAAATCGCCCACCGGCACGCTGCGGACGAGCTTCTGCAAGTTCACGATCGCCTTGGCGCTAAGCACCTTGGTCAGTTCCAGCTTCTCGTCTCTGGCGACCATCACGAGGATGCGTTTCTCTTCTTCGTAACTGGGGTAATCGACCTTGACGTTGAACATGAAGCGGTCGAGCTGGGCTTCGGGCAGCGGATAAGTGCCTTCCTGTTCGATGGGGTTTTGCGTGGCGATGACGAAGAATGGTTCGGGCAGGTTCATGGTCTCGGAGCCGGCGCTGACCTGGCGTTCTTGCATGGCTTGGAGCAGGGCGGCCTGGGTCTTGGGCGGGGTGCGGTTGATTTCGTCGGCGAGCACAATGTTGGCGAAGATCGGCCCGTGCACGAAGCGAAAGCCCCGCCGGCCTTGTTCGTTTTCCTCCATGACGTTCGTGCCGGTGATGTCGGAGGGCATGAGGTCGGGCGTGAATTGGATGCGCTTGAACGACACGTCGAGGATTTGGGCGATCGAACTGACCATGAGGGTCTTCGCCAGCCCCGGCACGCCGACCAGCAGGCAATGGCCGCGCGTGAAGATGGCCGCGAGAATCTGCTCGACGACTTCCGCCTGGCCGACCACGACCCGCCGCAACTGCTCGACCATCTGGCTGCGAATCTGACTGAACTGAGCCAACACGTCGCTGATGTCTTTGGACACCGGGATTTCCTCAAAGAACTTTCACCACAAAGACACGAAGACACGAAGAAGACAAGAGAAGTGCATTCTATCATTCTCTGTCTTCTTTGTGTCTTCGTGTCTTTGTGGTGATGACTTCTGCGGTTGTCACCACCTCTTACTTCGTTTTCCCCGTCAGTTCATCCGCCAGGTCATCGGCGTCGTACACCTTGCGCAATGCCTCGACGATAGCTCGCGAGTCGACGGCCAGCGCGCGGGCGATGGTTTCGTCGTAAATGAAGTCGAGCACCAGCGATTGGATATTGCCGTCGAAAATCAGGCCCACGACTTCGGCATTGGCGTTGATCACCGGGCTGCCGGAATTGCCGCCGATGATGTCGGCCGTGCAGACGAAGTTGAACGGCGTCTTCAGGTCCAGCTTGTCCTTCTTCTTTTCCCAGCGCGGCGGCAGGTCGAACGGATCCTTATTGCCTTGCGATTTCGATCGCTCGTAAAGGCCGGCAAAGTCCGTAAACGCCGGGACCTTCTTGCCGCCCTCCTCGTAGCCCTTCACCACGCCGTAGGAAAGACGCAGGGTAAAGGTGGCATCGGGATAAACGGCGTCGCCATCGAGGGCGTACTTGGCCTTGGCGATCTGAGCGTGGCTCTGGCGCTTGACTTCATCGACCTCGGTTTCCATGATCTTGCGGACGCGGCGAGCTTCTTCATCGATCACGCGGGCCAGCTCGATCATCGGGTCCTTGCTCGCATCGACTTCCTTCTTGCCGCCCTCGAAGAGTTTCTTGCGCAGTTCCACGTCCTTGAGCTTGCTGCCGCTCACCAGTTCGGCGGCGCGATTCTCGGGCGACTTGCCGTCCATGACCTTCTTGACCAGTTCATGATTGGGCCCGAACTGTTCGCACAGCAACCGCAAGGAATTCGCCAGCTTGACGGTTTCGAAATCGTCGTGGATTGGCTCAGACGACTCGAGTTGGAACTTCAGCGAATCTAAACCTGAGTCGCCGAATTCGCGCAGCCGCTCGCCGTTCGGCTTGGGCCTTTCGTCAGCCGCCCGCAGCAAGGTGCGGCCGATGCCGAAGAGCGTGCTGTTGAAGCCGGAGCCGCCTTCGAGCATCAGGAATTTCAGGGCGATCTCGCGGCGTTTTTTCTCGGCGGCCGAGATCTTGTCCCACGCGCCTGCTGCGTCTTTCAGTCGCGTATCGTTCGCAACCGCGTCGCGCAGGCGCTGCTCGTCCGATTGCTTGCGCGCCATGAGATTCGGATCGAGCAACCCGGCGAGCCCGCCGTCGCGGGCTTTGCGGCTGTTCTGGATGCTGAAATAATCTTCTTCGGCGCGGCGGCGATTCTCCGCGCTCCGGCTCGCCCATGCCCCGAATGCCACTTCCATGCGGTACAACCGCTGGAGCAGGAAGGGCCAGCCGAAATCGCGCAGGTATTCCAGTTCGGACATCGTGTTCTGGCGATCGGTGCGGCCCGGATGCCCGCTCACGAACACCAGTTCATCGTCCTTCGATCCGGCCGCGCTCCATTTCAGGAAATGCTCGGGCCTGAGCGGCTTGTCGTTTTCGTAAATGCGGAACAGGCAAACATCGAGGTCGTAACGCGGATACTCGAAGTTATCCGGGTCGCCGCCGAAGAACGCGATTTGTTTTTCCGGAGCGAACACGAGCCGCACATCGGTATAGCGCTTGAAGCGATAGAGATGATACTGCCCGCCCTGATAGAGCGTGGTGACGTTGCTGCGCAGCTTGGTCTTTTCCTGCGAGTCTTTCTCAATCTGGGCGATGACGGACCGGCGGGCGGCAAACGCCTCGGCCGGTTTCATATCCGGCTTCACCGCCCCAGTCACTTGCTCCGTCACATCGATGATTTCTTGTAGGACGTTCAATTCCAAATCCAGGCATTTCTTCTCGTCCGCGTTGGTGCGGGCATGAAAGCCGTCGCGCATGTAGTTATTCTTCTCATCGCTCATCTTCTGCAGCGCGTCGGCGCCGACGTGGTGGTTGGTCATCACCAGTCCGGTGGACGAAACAAAACTGCCCGACCCGCCGCTATTGAAGCGGACCGACGACTTCATGACGTGGTCGTACCACTCCGGCGGTTTGTCAAAGCCGAACTTCTCCTTGAAAAGCTTTTTCGGCGGGTTGTTGAACAGCCACATTCCCTCGCCGGCGACGAGGGAACCTAACGGTGCGGTCATCGCGACCCCCAGCAAAAGCAGGGAACGAAAATGAAAGCGCATGGATGAACACTCCTCGGTATTAGTTTAGCCGCGAGGGGAGCTTGGCGACCCGAGCGCGACCGTCACGCTCGGGTCTCGCGGCTAAACGGGTCTATGAAGTTTGAACGGGATTCTCCTCGGGCGGTTTCATAACTTTGCCCATGCCAACGAGAACGGCGAACGCGATCAACAAGGCGAAGAGGCCGATAGCAACGGCATCACCAGCAGTGAAGGTAAAGGGTTCGGTGAACAATGTCTTTCCGTTGAATTCATCGAGTATCTTACTCAAATCAACGCCTTTCTTGATTGAGCTAAGGAACGGGAACTCCAGGAACGTCACCAGAACGCCTGCCAACGAGCCGCCGGCGATATAGCCCGCGCAAAGCAGCACTCCCGGGCTGGTTTCGCTCTTACGAATGGCTTCGATCTCGGCACGCGCACGAGCTTCGGGATCATTCGCGACATCGCCGGCTTCGGCTTCGGCTTGCTTGGTGAGGTGCTTGTCCACCCACCAGCGGACGATTCCGCCAAAGAAGATCGGCACGGAGTTTTGAATGGGCACGTATACACCGACTGCGAATGCCAGCGCCGACACGCCGCATAGCTCCAGCGTGACGGCGATCATCGCGCCAATCAACACTAGGCTCCAATTCAATTTTTGATTGAGAACGCCGTCAATGATGATGTGCATGACCTTGGTCTTTGGAGCGGGGTAACGCGTTGTCTTTTCCCCTTTGTACTCCTTCACGACGCCGCCAATTGTCGGATCTTTCAAGAAAGCGACTTCGCCGGTGTCGGGATCAACCAGGAAGCGTCCTTCGGGCGCCGTGCCTTCTGGGATTTTCAGGAGTTCCTTACGAGTCTTGTAGCCGTCGCTGATGAAGTTGTCCCGCCGCGTATCCCAAGTCAAGTACTCCTTATCCTCATAACTCTCTCGGTCGGGCAATCGGGCTCGTTCTGCCTGAGTAAGAACGACAACCTTGCCATTGACATCCTTCGGCAAATACTGGGACTCGTTGGTGTAAACGGTGCCGGCCGCGTTAAACGCTATAAGCGTTGCGCCGATCACGAGAGCCGAAACCAATGCGCCAAACAAAATCGCATACTGCATTGCCTTCGGTGTTCCGCCGACCAAGAATCCGGTCTTAAGTGATTGAGCCGTCGTTCCACCATTCGACGAGGCGATGCACACAATTGCAGCCACCGATAGGGCCAGCAGACGGTCTTCGGGCTTTGTCCATCCGAGCGTGAGGAAAATGAGGCAGGTGACCATAAGGGTCGCGACCGTCATGCCCGAGATGGGATTGGACGACGAACCGATTTCGCCGGTCAATCGCGAAGACACCGTTACGAACAGGAACCCGAATACAACCACGAGCAACGCGCCCGCGATCGCGCTGAGCATGGCGACCTCGGTGCCGAGGAAAATTGCCAACAGTACGATCAACCCCAAACTGCCGAACAGCACGACCGACATGGGCATATCACGATCGGTGCGCTTGACCTCACCCGTTTCGCCTCCGCCGGACATCGTCGAGAACCCGGACCGAATGGTCCGAAAGATCATCGGCAGCGTCTTGACCATGCTCATGAGGCCTGCCGCCGCCACGCACCCAGCGCCAATGTAAAGCAAATAGTTGTTGCGCATGAGCGAAATAAGATCGGGATCATTGACCCAAGATGCAATCGACTTGGTGGCGGGGGGGATCGGCTCGTCGGAATGCATGCCGATGAAGTAGATCGTCGGTATGATCACGAGATAGCCAAGGACGGCTCCCGCCATCATGACCGCGCTGGTGCGATAACCGATGATGTAACCCACTCCCAACAGTTCCGAGGCCATGTCGCCGGCGAAACTCGCGGACTTGTTGATCGCATTGATCGGTATTTCCACGGTTTCCTTAATCACTTTCAAACCAACTGTGGCGAACTTGTGCGCGAACGCCACCAGGAACCCGGCGAACACCGTTATTCCGGTCGTGCCGCCCTTGTCGCCTGAAATGAGCACCTGAGCCGCTGCCACCCCTTCGGGATAAAGCAAGGTGCCGGGCTGACCCGGCCGGCCGTGCATCTTCACGATGAATGCCCGACGCAACGGGATCATCGCCAGGATGCCGAGTATGCCGCCCAGAATTGACACGATCATGACGCGCATCAGGCTCATGTCGAACCCGAGCATGAGCAGGGCCGGCATCGTCACCCCGACGCCGAAGGCAATTGACTCGCCCGCCGATCCAGCCGTCTGAACAATGTTGTTTTCGAGAATTGTCGACTTGGAGAACGCACGGAAGAGTGAAATTGCCACCACCGCTACTGGAATGGACGCGGAAACCGTCATGCCGACTTTCATCACCAAGTACAGCGACGAAGCGGCGAAGATCAGGCCAAGCATCGTTCCCGTAATCAGTGCCGGAATCGTGAATTCCTTTGGGCTTTCGCTCGCTGGAACGTACGGCTTGAACTCCTCAACCGGCTTCGTTTCGGTCGACATGCGCATACCTCATACAATTTGCTGATTTCCCGCTAGTGGAATCGATCCAGCCGCGGAATGCAAGCAGTTGTATGAGGAATTTGCCGCAACGAAAAGCCGCGAGGGCTCAGTTCGGCACGAGGCCGACGAGCACGTCGTAGCAGGCGTGGGCGCCGGCGGCGATGCCGAAGCCGCGGAGTTGGAAGAGCAGGGCGAAATAGATGCCCGCCATCATGCGGAACAGGAAGACGTAGCTGTCCATTTTTTCGCCATACGGGCCGACGTGATGGGCCGCGGCGAACAGCAGCGCCGACACGATGGCCGCCGCCACGATCGCGCCCGATTTCGGCATCGCGCTGAGTTGCAACAGCCAAGCGAGCCCGCTAAAGAGCATCAGCCGGAACAGAATCTCCTCGTAGATCCCCGCGCCGACGAAGGTGATGATCCGGGCCGCCATCGGATTGACTTCCGCCGCAGTGCTGAGTGGCACGCCGACCACATCCAGGAACGGCGCGAACGCGTGCGACAGGCCCCACAAGACCAGGGCGAATAGAAAACACTCCAGCAACATGCCCGAGCACACGGCGAGCAGGTTTCCCGGCCGATCGTCGCGCCGCAGCCAACTCCACACTGCAAACACCACGGTGATCGTCAGCGGGGCGACTACGAGATGATTCAGGCCAAACGATTGCAACGCCCAGCGCAGCCACGAATCCGCCCCGTTGCGCAGCGCATCCGATTGCGAACCGCCCAAAATCAACACGCCGATTTCGTAGGCAATCAGCAACGGCAGCATCAAAATAAGGATCGGCCACGGATGCCGCGTGGCCCGGAAATAGTCGTTTGAGATGGTCATGGTTTTTCTTGTTTAGCCGCGAGGGGAGCTTGCCGACCCGAGCGCGACTGTCGCGGGCGGGTCGCCAACGGGCCCACGCGGCGAAAAGTTATCGGTTAAA
>JBGQCZ010000038.1:0-14777 GCA_041495645.1 Gemmataceae bacterium
ACCGTGGACGCGGCGCGTGAGCTGATCGCCGTGCTGGACGCGGCGGAGCGGCTACCCGCGGGGAAGGGCGTCGTGATCACCGGTGCGGGCAGGTGCTTCTCGGCGGGGCTCGATCTGAAGATTGTGCCGAAGTACTCGCCGGACGAGCAACGTGAGATGCTCCGGACGGTGAACCGGATGATCCGCGGGCTCTACGCGCTGCCGCGGCCCGTCGTGGCCGCCGTGAACGGCCACGCGATGGCGGGCGGACTGGTGCTGATGCTGGCATGCGATGTGCGCATCGCGACGTCGACGCCCTGCAAGCTCGCCCTCACGGAAGTCAACGTCGGGATCCCGTTCCCGGCCGGTCCGATGACGATCTAGCAAATAGTAGCTGCAATCAACCGGCACTACGGTCAAACGGAAACAGAGTCCGTTGACTCGATGATTGCCGAATTCACCGATACACAAATTGACTTTACCGAGACGGAAGCGACGGCCGCCAATTCGGCAGCTGCGGATGATAGTGATGCGCCGGTCGTTAAGCTTGTCAACTTGATGATTCAAGAGGCGATCAGCCTGCGTGCTTCCGACATTCATGTCGAGCCGTTTGGCGACCGAGTCCGAGTGCGCTATCGCATCGATGGGGTGTTGGTTGAACGTGATAGCCCGCCCAAACGACTCATGGCGTCAATCAATTCCCGCATCAAGATCATGGGGAGTATCGACATCGCCGAGAAGCGCCGGCCCCAGGACGGCCGTATCAAGATGTCAATTCATGGAAAACACTTCGACTTGCGAGTCAGTGTGCTGCCTACCGTCCACGGGCAATCAATCGTGATGCGCATTCTTGACCGTGGAACTATTCAAGTAGGGATTCGCGACCTGGGATTCGGCGAAGAGGACTTCGTTCGCTTCCAGCAGATCATCAAACGCCCAAACGGGATATTCCTCGTAACTGGGCCGACGGGATCGGGTAAGACGACTACCCTGTATGCCGCACTGAATGAACTGAACCGACCCGACCGGAAAATCATTACTGCCGAAGACCCGGTCGAGTATTACTTGCCCGGTGTCAATCAAGTCGAGGTGAAGCACAGCATTGGTCTGGATTTCGCAAGGATTATTCGGGCGATGTTGCGGCAAGCGCCCAACATCATTCTGGTTGGAGAAATTAGAGATAAGGAGACCGCTGAAATCGCTGTTCAAGCTAGTTTGACTGGACACTTGGTTTTTTCGACTCTACATACGAACGACGCGCCCAGTGCTATCACGCGACTTGGTGACATCGGCGTGCCGCCATTTCTGATCGCCAGTTCAGTAATTGCCATTATGGCACAACGATTGGTGCGCGTAAATTGCACCAAGTGCAAGGAACCCTACAAGCCGCCCGAGGCTGAATTTGTCGCGGGCGGGCTCTCCCAGGAATTGATCTCTAAGGCGACCTTCCTTCGCGGTCGTGGGTGCAACCATTGCCATCAGACCGGCTACCGCGGACGCCTTGGTATCTTCGAAATGTTGAAGATGAACTCAGCCATTCGGGAGATGACATTCAACCGCGAGCCCACCCAACAAATCCGACGTGTCGCGAGAAAGAGTGGGATGCGAACGTTGCTGGAAGATGGTATCCAGAAATCAGTTAAGGGAATTACTACACTCGAAGAAGTGTTGAGTACTTGCCACCACGAGACGGAAGAACGCGACAAGGTAGAACAGTGGTGAACTGTGCCCTTACGGGCGGTTCTCCAGTCTCGGCCTGCGGCTCAAGAATGCCCCATTACGAGCCGTTGGTTTCGCTTATGGCGTCGTGACACGTTCTTGACGCGCTATTCAGTTGGTGTGGGGGCAAGCCGCCGGATAAAGTACGCTTAGATGACTGATTTAGTGATGATTTTGAGAGTGTTCTCACAAGTTCGGAGGAGGGATGAGGACTTGGTTGTCAGTTTCCGCGTGAAGAGTGTTATTCGTGTACTTTCGCCAATTATTTGACTGGTTCGCTTCTCCCCACGACAATGCGATAGCCCAATTTGATTGACGCGACGCATCAATGGCCCGGTGATCGAGATGTACAACCGGGTGCGGGGGTAGGACGGCCAGCCCTGTGAGGTATCGCCGTGGCCGGACAAGTGTTGATGGAAAAGCTGTTGAGTACGGTCATTCAGCTCAAAGCGAGTGACATACACATCAGCGTCGGACAGCCGCCCGTCATCCGACATCACGGGCGCATGCGCAAACTTGATGCCAAGGTCCTCGATTCGGACGACACCACGGGGCTGATGAAATCAATCACCCCGGACCGCTGCCAACAGGAACTGCAAGAAAGTGGCGGAGCGGACTTCGCGATTGAGTTTGTAGATGGCTATCGGTTCCGCGTCGCGATTTTCAAGCAGAAGGGCACCATCGGCATGGTGCTGCGGCGCATTCCGAGTCAGTTCCTGTCGTTCGAACAGATCGGTATGCCGGATGCGATTCGGTCGTTGATCGTGAAGCCTCGCGGCCTGATTCTGGTGACGGGGCCGACCGGTTCGGGAAAGACGACGAGCCTGGCGTCGATGGTTAACTTCTTGAACCAGAACTACGACCGGCACGTGATTACCCTGGAAGACCCGATTGAGTATTACCACAAGCACGGAAAGTGCACGGTCAACCAGCGAGAGATTGGAGTCGATTGCCCAAGCTTCAAGGAAGGCATTCGCCGCGCCTTGCGAATGGACCCGGACATTATTCTGGTGGGCGAAATGCGTGACCTGGAAACGATTCACGCGGCGATTGAAGCGGCCGAAACGGGCCACATCGTCTTCGCCACGCTGCACACGTCGGGCGCCGCCAGCACCATTAACCGCATCATTGACGTGTTCCCGAAGGAGCAACAGGACCAGGTTCGAACACAGTTGTCGACGGCGTTGATCGGTGTGTTGTCTCAGGGCATCTTGCCGAGAAAGCCGGAAGGATTGGTGGCCGCGTTTGAGATGATGGTTGTTACTCCGGCCATTCAGAATCTCATCCGCGAAAACAAGGTGTACCGCATCGATTCCGCCATTCAGACCGGGCGGAAACACGGCATGTTCCTGTTGGACGAAAGCCTGTTCCGGCTGTGGAAGGAAGGCCTGGCTGAAAAAGAAGAAGTATTATTGAAATCAAGCAAGCCGCAGGAGCTGGCGGCCAAGATCGCCCTGGCCGAACGCGGAGCGTTTGAAGAAGAGGACGAGGAATACGACGAGGACGATGACGACGATGATCGAGACGATGATGACGACGATGCGGAGGACGATGAGGAAGGCGATCGGCCACGTCGCGGCCGGAAATAGTCGTGGTCTCTGAGTCGCAAACGATCGGTCAGTCCTCGTGAGAATTACCATGACGCCCCAGAATCCGAAAGACCCGAACGTGAAGAAGCCGGCAGTGTCACCGCCTGGAGTAAAGCCGCCTGCCAAAGCCGGCGACGGCAAGCCCGCGCCGAAACCTGCCGCACCGAAGACCGGTGATGCAAAGCCGGTGGAGAAGAAAGCGGAAAAGAAACCGGTCAAGAGAGAGAAGACTTGGTCGGCCGATACCGGCAGCCGCAAGATCGGTCAAATCATGGTCGATCTTGGCTTCCTCGACGAAGGCCAGTTGTGGGACATTCTCGAGGAGGCGCGCACCAACAGCATGCGCGTCGGACAGGTCGCCCTGTCGCGCGGATTAGTCACCGAAGATCAATTGTTGCAGGCCATCGCTGAGCAACATGGGCTGCGAGTGGTCAATCTCGAGGATGAGAAGCCCAGCCCGCAAGCGATTCAGATGGTTCAGCAGCCGATGGCGGAGGTCTACAAGATTCTGCCGCTGAAGTTCGAAAACGGCGCGCTGACGGTGGTAATGGCCGATCCGGGCAATCTTCAAGCGCTGGACGATTTGCGCAATTTCCTCGGCATCCAGCAGGTGGAGGCGGTTCTGGCCCCGCCCAAGGTGATCGAGGAAGCGATTCAAAAAGCGTATTCCGGCAAGGGCGGCGACGACATCGCCACCCTGATCGCCGAGCTGAACGCTGATTCGACTTTGCAGGTAAATCGTCGTGAGACCAGCATCGACCTCGACGACCTGATGGAAATCGCGGAAGCGGCCCCCGTGCGCAAGCTCATCAACATGGTGTTGCTGATGGCGATCCGCGACCACGCGTCGGACATTCACTTCGAGCCGTTCGAAGACGAATACAAGATGCGCTATCGGTGCGACGGCATCCTGTATGAAATGGTCCCGCCGCCGCGGCATCTGGCAATGGCCATCTCGTCGCGCATCAAAGTGATGTCGAATTTGGACATCGCCGAGCGCCGCTTGCCTCAAGACGGCCGCATCGAATTGAACGTTGGCGGAAACCCCGTCGACATGCGCGTTTCGGTGCTGCCGACCATGTTCGGTGAAAGCGTGGTCATCCGCGTTCTCGACCGCACGGTCGTCAGCCTCGACCTGAACAAGGTCGGCATCGACCCCGAGATGCTGCAACAGTTCCGGGCCATTATTAAGAAGCCGAATGGCATCGTGCTGGTGACCGGGCCGACCGGCGCCGGCAAGACGACCACGCTTTATTCGGCGTTGAACGAACTGAACACGATCGACGTGAAGATTATTACCACCGAAGATCCGGTGGAATACGAAATCGACGGCATCGTGCAGTGCCCGATCAACCACGAAATCGATCTGACCTTCGCCTCGGCGTTGCGAGCAATCTTGCGGCAAGACCCCGACATTATCCTGGTCGGTGAAATTCGAGACTTGGAAACCGCCCAAATCGCGGTTCAAGCGTCGCTAACCGGCCACATGGTGTTTAGCACGTTGCACACGAACGACGCTGCCAGCACGATCACGCGTCTGCGCGATATGGGGGTGGAGCCGTTCCTCATCACAGCGACAATGGAAGGCATTCTCGCCCAGCGCTTGGTGCGCAAGATTTGCACCAATTGCCGCGAGGAGTTTACGCCGTCCGCCGAAATGCTGATGGAACTGTCGATGAAACAGGCCGACGCGAAAGGGAAGAAATTCTTTTACGGGGCCGGCTGCGAGAAGTGCAACAATCTGGGTTTCCGCGGCCGCGGCGGCATCTTCGAATTGATCATCATGGACGACGCAGTCCGCGATCTGATCAGCGCCGGCGCGTCCACGGATGCGCTCCGCAGTCACATTCGCAGCCGCGGCGTGCCGGGCCTGCGCGAAGCCGGCATGCGGGCCCTTTATGCCGGTATTACGACCATCGAGGAAGTAGTTCGCGAAACGATTCTGGAAGAAGATACGTGATCGAGTGCGCGTCCGGCCGTGCCGGACGGGACGACGACGAATGTCCGGCTCAGCCGGACCTACTAGGGGTTATGCCATGCCGACCTTCAAGTTCGAGGCGATGGACACGACCGGCGAAGAGGTCAAGGACCAGATTGAAGCGTTGAACGAAGAAGAAGCCCAGCAAAAGATCAAGCAGATGGGCTACTTCGTCACCAAGCTCACGCAGACCGGCGCCGTGGGCGGCAAAAAAGGCAAGGGCAAGGGCCGCAAGCGCAAGAAGGGCAAGACCTTCACGATTGGCGGCGTCTCGTCCAAGAAGCTCTGTACATTCACCCGCCAATTCTCGACCCTTCAAGACGCCGGCCTGCCGGTCTTGCGGAGTTTGAAAATCCTCGAGAATCAAATGCGGGCCGGCGTGCTGAAAAACGCGCTCATCGACGTCGTGGACGACATCGAGTCCGGCAGCACGCTCTCGGAAGCGATGGGCAAGCACCCGAAGGCGTTTGACCGCCTCTATGTGAACATGGTGAAAGCGGGTGAGGCCGGCGGCGCCCTCGAAGTCATCCTGCAGCGCCTCGCCGACTTCAAGGAAAAGAGCCAATCGCTCAAACGCAAAGTCATCGGCGCCATGGTCTATCCGACCGTCGTCATTCTCGTCGCCGTCGGCATCGTGACGTTCATCATGGTGGCGATCATTCCGAAGTTCAAGAAGATCTTCGACGAGTTCGGCCTGGCGCTGCCGCAGATGACCCAGATCCTCATCGACACCTCGATGTGGTTCGCCGATTACTGGTGGGTCCTTCCGCTGTTCCCGCTCGGCTTCTGGCTGCTCATCAAACTGATACGACTCAGCAGAACCGGCAGATATGCGGTGGACTGGGTCAAACTTCACATCCCTATCATTGGGATGATCATGGAAAAAACCATTGTCGCGCGCACGATGCGCACGCTCGGGACGCTGGTGGCGTCCGGTGTGCCGATTCTCGAATCGCTCGCCATCGTCAAGGAGACCTGCGACAACGCCGTCTTCGAGCGCTGTTACCAAAACGTCTACGAGTCGATCCGCGAAGGCGAATCGATCGCCGAGCCGATGCGCGAGAGCCGCCTCGTCGACGACATGGTCGTCAACATGATCGAAGTCGGCGAGGAGACCGGCGACCTCGACACCATGCTCTACAAAATCGCCGACTTCTACGACGAGGAAGTGGACACCGCCGTCAAGAGCCTCGTCAGCCTGCTCGAACCGATCATGATCGTCATCCTCGGCGTCATCATCGGCTTCATCGTGATTTCACTGTTCCTGCCGCTGATCAAGCTGCTGGAAGGGTTGAGCAAATAAGTCGGTTCCAAGTTCCGAATTTGGAACTTGGAATCTGGAACTGGAACTTTCCCGGAGACCCGACCATGCGACGGATTCCCGACTCCCCACGCCGCTCCCGGCCCGGCTTCACGCTGATCGAACTGCTGGTGGTCATCGCGATCATCGCGATCCTGATGGGCCTCCTCCTGGCCGGCGTCATGCGCGTTCGCCATCGCGCCATTGAAGTGCAGATACGAAATGACATTTCGCAATTGTCCGTCGCCGTTCAGCAGTTCACCGTAGAGTACGGCGTCGATTATGTTCCGAGCCAAATCCTGCTCAAGAACGGCGACTACAACGTTTCTTCGCCCGGACTGGAACGAGACAGTTACCTATACCTACGGCGCGTTTGGAGACGGCTGCAAATTGGTACGACTATTTCTCCGGGAACGCCAGTTTTTGTCAATGGAGTATCACGAGGATGGTTTCCCGACGATCCGAATGCGTCGGTCACCAGTGCTTATTTGCTGTCGGGTGACCAATGCCTCGTGTTCTTCCTAGGCGGCATCCAACAGTGCCCGATGGGTGGCGGATGCGTCTGTCAAGGCTTTTCGGTAAACGCATCGAATCCCACGATTCTGACTGGTACCCGCAAGCGACTTTTTGACTTCCCGTCGGCGCGGCTTCAAATGGTCGCAACTGGCCCCACGCCATATGGGCCACAGTGGGTTGCATTCAACTTCTTGGATCCGCAGGGCACGCCATTCGCGTATTTCAGCAGTTATGGGATCGAGACTTCGTTCCCTGCAACTGGCGGATATAACCGGTACGGCGCCTCGGATTGTGCTGGCCTTGGCGTCTCGCCGTATTTCGACGGAGGCAGCGGCGTGTACTACAGCAAAGGTTCCTATCAGATTATCAGCGCGGGCATCGACCAAACGTTCGGTGTGGGTGGCCCTTGGGATTCGCGGTCGGGAGCGCCTTACAACTCCGGCGGCAACCCGGGTGAGGACGATATGGCCAATTTCCACGATCGGATGTTGGGCATCGGCGCTATTCAATAAGGAGGCTGCTCGTGATTCTGAATCATCGAGCCTCGCCTCCAGTGCGGCGCGGCTTTACTCTGATCGAACTGCTGACGGTGATCGCCATCATCGTCGTCATCATGGGCATCGCCATCGGCGCCCTCTTCCGCGTCCGCGTGTCGCAGGAAGAGAAGGCCACCGAGACCACCCTGATGAAGATTCAGAGCCAGTTCGACGCCCAATGGCGGACGATTCCCGACAATGCGAAAGATGATGCCAAAAGGGAACGGGAGAAACCAGGTTCAGTTCCCGGTTTCGCGCTGGCGAAGGCCATTGCGAACAGTGATAGCCGGCGCACGCTTGTCGTTTGGACCAAGATACTATTCAAGCTTGAATTTCCGCAGAATTTTGCCGAAGTCCTGGCTTGGCAGGCTGACATGTTTCAGGTCTACGGGCTTCGCTACAAATCCAGCTATATGCAAACACTTGGGGGAGCGGGAGTCACTCGGCAACAGCTTCCGGCATCGCCGACTGTGATTCAACTGATGCAGGAGTCGGCGGTGCTGCTGTACATGGCGGTCACGCAAGCGCGGCGTGGCGTTACCGGCTTCAATCCGACCGAACACGTCGGCCCACACGCCGTCGGCAGTATTACGCTCCCTTGGTACGTGAATGCGAGCACGGGCCAACCTCCCTCGTTCCCGGTGTTCATCGATACGTGGGGCGAGCCGATCGGTTTTATTCGCTGGCCGCTCGGCGGCGCGGCGACGGACCTCAACCAGCCTCCGCAACAGCAGTTGAGCAATGGCCAACCGGTTGATCCGCAAGATCCCGAAAAGACGTTGTTTGACAACGATTGGATCGCGAATTCCAAGCTGGTCGATCAGTTTACCAAAATCCTGGAATACGATCCGAGAACGATGAGCTTTCCGCTCAATCTCACGCCGGTGATTTGCTCATCGGGGCGAGATAAGCTTTGGGGATTTGACGCGAACCCATTGACCGCGTTTCAACGGCTCAGCAGCGATGAAGACGACAACGTCTACGCCTATCGCTTGAAGGGCGTGGGGAGGAACAACTGATGCAGGTTAGAACCTCCAACATCCGGCGCGCGTTCACACTGATTGAATTGCTGGTTGTCATCTCGTTGATTCTGGTGCTGGCCACGCTGGCAGTGTTGATTCTGCCGCGGTTGGGTGATGACCAGAAATCGGTCCGGTCCGCTGACCAGTTGTCGATGTGGCTGCTAATCGCCAAGCAACGGGCGTATCGCGACCAGGCCCCGCGGGGCATCCGTTTGATCCGGAACATCGACGATCCGACCCAGGCGCGGGAAGCAGTCTACATCGAACGGCCGGAAGACTATTTGAGCAGCAACATTCAGATTCCGGCGCCCGGAGGGCCGGCTAACAGCGGCTTGATTCGCGGACCGGATTTGACCAACGGCGGCACGAACTACATCGTTGAAGCGGGTGATGTGCTGGTCTTCGATTCGTTGGAAAACTTGCCTTACAATTCGCACCGGATCGCCACCGTCACGTACGACGCTGCCTACGGCGGCACGGTGTTGACCTTTGCCGCAGCCGATGGCAACGTACGCCAAATCAACTTCGGGGTTCCGCTGCCGTATCCGAACAACTTCACGTTTCGCATCGTCCGCCGCGAGCGTCCGTTGGCCGGCGAGCCCGTGCTGCAATTGCCTAAGGACATGATTGTCGACCTACGGCCAGATCCGCCCGATGCGTCCGGTGGACGCATGGGTTACAGCTATCTTCCGAGCGACCCGTTCGGCGTTTTGCCCTCATTGGACGTTGTGTTCAATCAGCGTGGGCAACTGATGGGTCGGAACGCCAATGAAGGCAAAGTGATTCTACGCGTGCGCAACGGCTCCAAGCCCGAGGATGTTGGCGATCAATTCCTGGTAGTTGTTTACACGCGCACCGGGTTGATTGCGGTTCATCCGATGGAACTTACGGTGAGCCCGTCGGGCCCGCCAAGATACGCCGATCCGTTTTTTTTCACCAAAGACGGCAAAGCGTCGGGACTGTGAGGAGGGACGAATATGAGATATTCGACACAAGCGCGCGCCGGCCTGGGTCTGGCCGAAGTTCTCATTGCTATTGGCGTGTTGGCGCTCGGGCTGCTCGGCATCTTGTCATTGTGGCCGTTGGCGGCTGTCAACATGGCCAACGCCATCAAGGACGAGAACACCGCGCAATTGAACCAGAGCGCGACCGCCAACATGCGCGAAATCTGGAAAGAAGAAATCGCCCCCGTGCCGCCGCCTGCACTGGTTAAGAACCTGTATCCGAACGGGGTCCCAATAGCCTACATCGCGGCTCCGTCGTATGGCCGTGTGCGATACGACCCGTTGTTTAATGCGATGTCGAACCCGAATTTCTCGTTCAATCCGGATCTCAACACGTTCCCAGGCAACGGAGATATACCGCCGGCTTATGTTTCGGTGAACATGCCCCCGATCCCGCGATTCTGGCACGGACCCAGCTATCCGGTTTTCGTCGATCCGCTTGGCTGGAACAATGGGAACAATGTCGGACCGCAGAAATATTGGGTAGCAGGCGGCGAATTCGGCCTCGCGGGAACGGTGGGCGGAATTCCGCGGCGAAGCCTGCGTCGACTTGAATGGGTTAGAACGGGCCTTCCGGGGCAGGAGTTGTACCAAACCCCCACTGACGCATTCTATTTCGCGAACTTCCTCATTCCGAATTTCAGAAACGTCCTCATCAACCGAACGTGCTTCCGCCTCGATGACATTGGTTTCGGCAAGGACGGGACGCCTTACAATGCGACCGGCGATCCGCTGCAGACCTCCGGGACGCTCGGTGCAGCAGCCATGGCGACACAAATCCAGCGCGACGGGCGCTACAGTTGCGGCTTCATGCTGAAGCGGCCGGCCAACAACCTCGTCGCTGCGGCGGATTTGACGGTGGTGGTTTACAGCGCGCGCAGTATTGACTCCCCATCCGATGAGACGCCGTTCCGAGCATATTTCGAACAGGGCAACACCGAAGCGATTGTGTACTACAGCGGCGCGACGAAGCCGAAAATTCGCAAGGGAAACTGGATACTTGACGCCACCGTTACGCGGCAAAACGGCAGTCAGATTTTCGCCGAACCGCACGGTTATTTTTATCGAATCGTGAATGTCACCGAGGAGGTGATGGGAGAGTTGCGGTTGGAATTGCAAACGCCGGTGCATTGGGAAGGATCGACGAAGAATACGTCAATGGCGGGCGGTGGGACTTACGGCGTGGCGGTGCTCATGGATGGCGTGGTGGAAGTGTTCGAGCGCAGCACGCTGACGCAATACACCATGCCGGTGCCCTAGGAGGTTTCGGATCGCGGATTGCGGATTTCGGGTTCATTGATTCGTTCCGACGTCGAACGATGCTTCATACTCCCGGAGTCCGCAATCTTTACGAAATCCGCTTTCCGCGATCCGAAAACCAGGACTTCGCCTCGCGAGAATACGATCGCTCGACGGAATTGGCAGGCAATCAATAGCAGGGTTCAATCATGCGATTTCATCATTCGAGGCCTCGGCGAGGCTTCACCATTGTCGAGATGCTCGTGGCCGCGGGCGTCAGCATGGTGCTGATGGTCATCATTACCGAAGCGTTCAAGCGCGGCATCGACATGTTCCGCACGATGCGGGCGCAGGGTAATATGCAGGAGCGATTGCGCACAGCCGGCACCGCACTGCGCGACGATCTGGCCGCACACCATTTCAACACCCTGCCAAACAATCCAAGTACGGTTCCGAATTATCTGAGCGTTCTAACTTTGGACGAACTGACGCTCGGCGGTTGGGTACCACCACCTGACGGTTTCTTCCGGATTTATCAGGGTCCGATGGGGACCGACGCAAATGGCTTTCCGATTGCATTCGCGGTCGAAGGAACCGACCGGGACAACATGCTGTCAACGCACGCGACCACTCACATTCTGCACTTTACTGTGAAACGTAGGGGAACGAGCGCGGACAACATGTTCCGGACTGGCGGCTTAACGGCGAGACCAATTCCAAATATTCCGACTCCGCTAATATTCCCCAATGATTTTGTCGATCCAGCCGACTATCGAGACACTGGGGTACTTGCATCGCAGTGGGCTGAAGTAGCCTATTTCTTGGTACCGAATGGCGAAAATGCCAACGGTACACTCTTGTTCAATCTGTGCAGACGGACGAAGTTGCTGTTACCGCCGCTTCCCGCAAATGTCGTACCCGCCGATACGCCCCCGAGTCAAGAAATCAGCACGCGGATACAAATAAGTCCGCCAGCGGGACAATTTTACAACCGCACGACTGACGTCACGCAACCGCCGTTTCGATTTGGCATGTTGCCAAGTCCAGCGTCTCCAAACGTGCTGTCAGCAGGGGTCCTTATCGATCCGCGGTTCATGGCCGGCCAACCGCAGCACATAGTTGATTTTGTTTGGCATGGGTATCCACCTTTGCAGGAGAATCTACCGTGGGGAGTCGGGCCAGCAAGCCCTCTTGCCGGCGACGACGTGATTTTGGCGAATGTGATTTCATTTGAGGTCAAGGTTTCCTGGGACCCAACTCCGCCGATGACTTACCCTGGTCCCATAACAGAACCTACCGACAGAGCTCCGTTGCCCAGCTACGTCCTTCCGGGCCTTGGAGCGGTTTCAAATTCCGATTATCCGTTTGATTACCTGCCTCTTTCACAGCGAAACCAAGTGTTCGCTAATCGAGGAATTGCGGTCTTTGACACATGGTCGCAAGATGCCAACTCCCAATATGGCAATCCGCTATTTCAATACAACGGCCCGTTCACGGTTCCGAGTTGGCGGCGGTTTGACAATTTGCAGACTGGAGATCAAACCGGCGCCCGTATTCCCCTCCGAATTCGCCCCAAGGCCGTGCTGATCCGCCTGCGTATTTGGGACGCCAAGGCAGAGCAGGCGCGGCAGTTAACGATCATTCAGGACCTGTAAGAGAATCATCCGGCGGGCCCCCTTATGCCTGCCGCGTAACAGAGAAGAACGATTCATCCGGTGAACAAAGGAGAGCATCATGCTCCGAAGTTCCAACGCCCTTTCGAACGCCCGCAGGAAGGCCGCCATCCTGCTGATTACCATCGTGATGCTGATGCTGTTCTTGGTCATCGGCAT
This sequence comes from Gemmataceae bacterium, assembly GCA_041495645.1. Classification (GTDB taxonomy): domain Bacteria; phylum Planctomycetota; class Planctomycetia; order Gemmatales; family Gemmataceae; genus JBGQCZ01. Next base: position 12,715 of record JBGQCZ010000038.1, read on the forward strand.
TTGCTTCCTCGTTTTCGCCGAATCGCAAGCTACCTCGGCGCGAATCTACCGCGAGGCGAGCTTGTACTTGGCGGACCGATACCCGACGCCCGAAGAGATGCTCGGCTGGGCGCTGGGCGAGATCATTTACGACGTGCCGGATGGCCCGGACGACACTCTTTACGACGGTTCGTATTCGGCCATTCGCGGGCACGGCCTGGCCCGCAATATGTACGGCTGGAACTATGTTTCGTCCATTCCGGGCACCAACGTGGGCATGAATAACGAGACGCCTTACAACGGCGTCGGCAAGCTCCACACGGCCGGTACGACGGCGATGAACCCATATGGTTTCGATGACCAACGGCTGATCAACTACCAGTATTATGTCGGCGACGGTTTCAAGCGGAATCCGGAGCGCTTCGAACCGTATCCTAGCAACACAACGACCCCAGCATATGTGCCGCCGCCCGGAACCTACACGGGTGGCTTTAGCGTGCCGTACACCTACCCGGACGTGAATAATGCCTATTTGGCGGCGATGAATGCCAACGGCCAAGTGCTCATTCCATCGTATTGGCGAGGCGAACACGTGAACTTCCGCCACCCGACGTTGCCGCCGGGCACTGCGGCGCTTTCGCCGAACAACCGGCTTTGGACCGACCCGACCCAATCGCCTGCCTACAAGTACATGACGTTGCGTCCGCGACCGCTCGAACAACTGACACCCACGGAACTCGCGACTCTGCCCGAAGCTACAATTCGAGCCATGGCTACGCTGCCCAATAACCAGATTTTCCCCCTTCCCGCATCGGACACCGGCGACGTGCGCAACATGCCAGGCCCCGGGCCGATGGACAGTGTTTGGGTCGATCTGGGATTCCCGGCCCGGCGGTTGGACGCGACGGGTCGCAAGATCAAACCAATGTTCGCCATTCTGATCGTGGACCTCGACGGGCGTGTTAACATCAACCTGGCCGGCAACGTGAAGGAATTACCCGGCAATGAGTACCACGGTTCGATCCAGGGTTTTGGCCCGTGGGAGATCAATCCGCGGCACACGATGACGACGACAAACAACCCGTTCCCGCTGCCAAACCAGTTTGGACCGTTGGGTAGTGCTGGAGAGTATCAGGATTTGTTTCGGGGCAATGTGACGGCAGGCGGCCGCTTTGGACAAAAGTTGGCACCAGGTCCTAATTACCCGCCGCCAGGCGGCTTCCCAGTTTCGCCACCGGCGGTCCCCAATTTCCCGGTGCCGAACGCGGCCAATTGGACGACAGCGATCCCCGGCAACTCGCCGCGGAACTACGCGCAAGTGGATCTTGACGCTTCGTCAGTAGTTGCGAATGCGATACCTCCGTTCATAAACGGTACCCGAACGCAGGTTGCCTTGCCCGCGTTGGGGGGTGCAACACCCGGTCTGTACAGCGCGTTCCCGAGTTTTCCGCAGCATTACCAAAACGGCAACAACGATGAGCGCTATTATCACCCGTCGCTCTTCAACCCGTTCCAGTTGAACCGTCCGCCGACATTCCCGTCTACGACAAATGAGTTGGACCGATTGCTCCCCGTCGCGGACATGCAAAAACTGCTCGCGTGGACAACGCCTGGTCCGGTCGCCAGCGCGGCTAACCCGTTCGGTACGTCGCCGGACGTGATCAATTCCGAACTCGGCAAACTGTGGCCGACCAACATTCTGCGATATCCGCAAATGCGGGGCCTCATCACGACTCACAGCATGGACTTCGACCGGGCAGGCGCGGTCCCGGGCCAACCGATCAATGGCCCCCCCGGCTTTGCTCCTTCTCCAAGTCCATATGTATACAATCCGCTGACGCGCCTTCCGGGCGGCGCTTCCGGCCCGGTCTTCAACAATGGCTCGCCTACGAGCTTGTTACCGAATCGGAACAATGCAAGTCTAACCGCCAGCAATGGCGATTTGAACGGCATCGATTGGCGTTCGCTGCTGGCGACCCTCGGACGCGTGGACATAAATCGCAGGCTTGAATCATATTTCATCAACAACACGCCGCCCGCACCCGGCACACAGTTGAATCTGTCCAGTCCGGCCGTCCAGGCGC
>JBGQCZ010000039.1:0-14563 GCA_041495645.1 Gemmataceae bacterium
CACTACGAACCCGAAAATCAAAGCGTGACAAAGCACTAGTGCTTTTTTCAACATTCAAATGACGGGTTGGTAGTGACCCGCTTTAGCGGGTTTTGCAGTCTGAAGACCCGCTAAAGCGGGTGACTACGAACCCAAGAATTAAGCCGTAGCAAAGCACTGGTTCGTCGCGGATGGCACTCCGCTTGGAGTCGGGCACTCGCGGGCGCGATTGAATAGACTGTCAACCACCGCATTCGTCGTGCCTGAGGTGAATCATGTCCCTTTCCGGTCGCTCCACGTTTTGCGCCTTGGCATTTTTCTTGCTCGTGGTCCCGATCGCGGCGGCGCAAAAACCGAAGGATGCCGTGCCCGCGGCGGCGGATCAGGCGAAGGCCGAAAAGGCCATCCGCGAGTTGTTCAAGCAGGATTTCGCCAAAAAAAAACCACGCGGACACGGTTGCCCTCGCGGCGAAACTGCTCAAGTATGGCCGCGACACCAAGGAAGATTCCGCCTCCCGTTACGTCCTGTTCCGCGAGGCACGCGATCTGGCCATTCGCGCCGGCGACTGGGGCCTGGCGTTTACCGTCATCGATGAGCTGGCCGACCAATTCGAGACCGGTGACAATCGGCTCGTCGTGAAATTGCAAATGCTGGAGCGGGCGAACCGGCAAGGTTCCACGGCCGCTGCCATGAAGGCCGTGCCCGACTTGGCTCTGCAGCTTGCCGGCGAAGCGGTCGACATCGATGACTTCGCGTTCGCGGCGAAGGCCGTAAAACTGGCCCGTGCGGTCGCGGTGCGCCTGAATCAACCCTCCTACGACAGGCACTTCCAGCAATGGGAGGCCGAATTGGCGGAGCTTGAGACGGAGATCGATCCGCTCAAACCACTTCTCGGCAAGATCGGCCAACTTCCGGAGGGGTCGGTGGATTGTTTCAATCTCGGCATCTTTTTTGGCATGTTCAAAGGAGATTGGGAACGCGCCCTACCGCTGCTGGCCAAGGGCAACGACCCGAGAATCAGAAACCTGGCGAAGTCCGACCTGCTCAAGCCAAAAACCAGTGCCGACCAGATCCTGCTGGGCGATCGCTGGTGGGGCGAGGGCCAGACCAAGACCGGAATTCCGCGCCGCCGGGTGATCCAACGCGCCGCTTACTGGTACGCGACGGCCCTGTCGTCTCTCGAAGGCTTGAACAAGACGAAGCTGGAGAAGCGGCTGGCCGAGGTCGAGCCCGAAATGCTCTGGCCGGTCGAGTTCCGCGTGCGCGTCGGCATCGACGGCCACGATACCTTGACCGGCGCCGCCGGCAAGCTCACCTGGAACCACCTTGAAGCCGGCGGGCCGAGCATGGCGCAGATCAACTCCATTCTGCCGTGGAATCCGCAACGAGACCGGGAAATCAAGCTCGCGGGCAAGACGAAGTTGTTCCCCGTGGGGATTGATTTCAGCCGTTCGCGCATCACTCAGATCGCCGGCCGCAACGAGGTCCGCCTCACCAAAACGCGCGATTCCTTCACGCTCGATTTCAACGACCCCCAACCCGGCCCGGATACTTACGAAGTCATCGTGCGGGTGCGGTAAACCCGACTTGTCCGCCGAAAGCCCGGCGCCGAAAGGCATACGTTAGCAGCAGCCGATCGTAGAACGGAATTCATTCCGTTCAGGGCGGTGGCCCGCGGGCAACTTTCAACGTGCTGAGCGACTGTGCGGCTAAGGTCGAAAATCAGCACCCCATGCGATACGATGGGGTATGACGCGATGAGGAGAAACTGGCTATGTCTACAATTACGCTGGAAAACGCGAAGGCTCACCTGGGTGAACTGATTGCAGGCCTGCAACCGGGCGAAGAGATTGTGATCACGAGTGCGGAAAAGCCCGTGGCGCGGATTGTGGGCGAACCGAAACCGGGACCACAACGCCGTCGGCTGGGGACCATGAAAGGGACTGTCTTGCAAATCGCGCCCGATTTCGATGCTTCGCTTGACGACTTCAAGGACTGCATGGAATGAAGTTGCTCATCGATGCGCATACGCTGCTTTGGGCCGTCGACGATCTGGGAAAGTTGAGCAACGCAGCGACTACGGCACTGCAGGATCCCGCGAACATATTGATGATCGGCGCTGGCACGATTTGGGAAATCGGCATCAAGACGGGCTTGGGCAAGCTAACACTATCCATTCCGTTTCGTCAGTGGATGGACCGGGCCATGGTTTCAGGGTGCCGCCGCGGCATGACGACTGACACCGATTTTCCGATTTTCCTTTTCAGATAATCTCCAACGAAAGCGCATCGACCCGATCATCAACAAAGTGCAGGGGACCCACCATGGCGCCGCAAATCGCAATGAACTTCGACTTCAAACGAGACAGCAAGAAGACCGGGAAACCGAAAAGCACCGCGTTTGAAGCCGTGCAAGACGCGTTGGATGATTACATCGAAGCCAGCACCGCCACCAACCTGCTGGCGCTCACCCGGGCCCTGGGCGCGTGGAAGGTAGCCAAGAAAAACGGCGCCGCCACGTGGACCTCGAGCATTCGGGTTGAAGCCGTCCGGGAACTCGACGCGTGGATCATCCTCGAAAGCGAGGCGATCGGGATTTTCCCCACCTCGCGCACGAACTGGGGCGGCGACCATAACTGCTATGCCTATTCCATGAATTGCCTGGCTCCGCAAGGCAGCGGCTACAACTCGTGGCCGGGCAAATTCGCCGGCATTGCCACCGGCGGCAACTTCGCTCAAGGCGTCGTCGATGACGGAGCGGCGCAAGGCGTTACGATTCAAATTCTGCGCCAAGCCGGAATGCCAACGCCAGTCCCCGCGCCGTTGGGCGGCGGCCATTATCTGGTGGCAATGGTCGCCAACGCCATGGGCTATCACTTCCTCCGCCGCAACGACGCGACGGGTTTGTGGACCCACAAGAATGGGTCCGCCAGCCCCGTGGAGACGCATTTCTACGACAACGCCATCGAGCAGCCGGTCGCGATTACCGATGTCGTCATCGCGCAAATCCTGGCCACGCCGGCTCTCATTAGCTGCTCCATGACATTCAACTCGTACCTCTCCGTTCCCGTTCCAGGCATCACCGTCAAGGGGTGACGGGCTGGAGGACAACGTGGTTGGGATCATCGGATGAAGTACTCGTTTTTTGTGCTCGCGTCAAATCGTGGGCAACCGACGACGAATTAGATCTCGTGGAATTGTGCTGTGGAATCTGTTTGACTCGCACTTCATACGGACACGACTTTTATGGGCGAACTCCCGTCGGAAAGCGCCGGCACGACCGCGGCTCCCGTTTCCGAAGCGCGGCGGCTCCGGATCATCGACGCACTTCGCGGGGTTGCCCTGTTGGGCATTTTGTTGATGAATATCCCGGGCTTTGCCATGCCCAATTACTTTTCGGAGTCCTTCAAGAGCGATCCGACGAACGTAAACTTCTGGGTCAATGCCGTTATCGGGGTGCTGTTCGAAGGCAAGATGCGGGCGTTGTTCGGCATGGTCTTCGGCGCCGGCGTCCTGCTGTTCGTCTCAAAAAAAGACCAGACCGGAAAGCCGGTAACGGGCCTGTTTTACCGGCGCATGTTCTGGCTCGTTCTCTTCGGCCTGATTCATGCCCATTTGATCTTGTGGATCGGCGACATTCTCTACCTGTACGGCATTTGCGGAATGCTGGTGTATCTCTTCCGCAACGTGAACCCCAAGTATCTGGTGCTGGGCGTGCCGATCGTGGCGGTGGTTGATTTTACCGCCGGCACGGTGTTCTATCGGCACATCCGAGCCGAACGCATTGCGTATGTCGGGGCGAGGGCCGCGGAGTCCGAGGGCAAGACGTTGACGGAGGGGCAACAAAAAGCGCTCTCGGATTGGCGCGAACTCGAAGAGACCTTTATCCCGAACCGCGAGGACGCCAAGGAGAACACGCGAAAAATGAAATCGGGCTACGCCACGGTCGCGAGCTACTTGCGGCCGCTGGCGTTCAAAATGCAAACAATGTTGTTGCCGCTGATGATCTGGGATTCACTCGCGCTCATGCTGCTGGGTTTGGCGTTGTATCGATGGGGCTTTCTCTCCGGCCAATGGTCGAATCGGAGCTACTGGAAGGTCCTCGCGCTCGGATACGGCATCGGCTTGCCTCTGGTCATCTACAGTCATTATCACAGTTTCCGACACGACCCCACCATTGAGGCCGCGCTCCAACGGATGGTGGAAGTCCCCATTGAATGGACCGGTCTGATCTATCCTTTTCAACGGATCCTCCTGGTGATGGCTCACGTCTCGGCCATCATCTTGCTCTACAAGTCGCGATACGCGCAAGGCCTCTTCCGCCGCCTCGAAGCAGTCGGGCAAATGGCATTCACGAATTACATCATGCAATCCGTGATCTGCACATTGATTTTCTTTGGCTACGGATTGAACTACTTCGCCGAGTTGGAGTTCTATCAACTCTTCTTTGTCGTGATGGCAATTTGGATACTCCAGTTGATCATTAGCTCCCTGTGGCTGAAGTATTTCAATTACGGACCGCTCGAATGGGTCTGGCGCAGCTTGACCTACTGGCGCCGTCAGCCCTTCAGACGACCTGCGCACGCGGAGCCATCGTAACTTCACCGGAGCGATGTGCGCACGCAGCCGGCGCACACCAATCCCTGAACGGAATAAATTCCGTTCTACTTACAGATCGTGGGCCAAGGGACAAAAAAAGCCCGGCGATCCTTGCGGAGCGGCGGGCTTGGTTGAGTTTGCTCAACTTCGATTACTTCGCGCGCTTCAGGACGAAATAGTGCGCCTTGCTGTCCGCCTTCGCCTCGAACTTCTCCGGGGCCTTCTTGCCTTCGGGGTCGTAGCACATCTTGAGTTCGTCGCCGTCCACCCAGATGATGCCGATCGATTCCGCCCCGGCGCCGAACGGGCTTTCCGTCATCTTCAGCTTGAGGCCCACCGGCTTCTTGCTGGTGTCCAACGTGTACTTCATCACGAACTTCATGTCGCCGGTCAGCGTGATGGTTTCCTTGGTGATGACGACTTTGTTCTTGAGATTGTCCCCGGCGACCTTCTCGCCGTTCTTCATCCCCGAGACATAATTCCAATCGCCGACCAGCTTGGCGGCATCGAACTTCGCTTCCTTGTCCTCGGCCCCAAGTGGACCGACTGCCAGCACCAGGGCGCACGCCCCCACCCAAATCGCCGTACGCATGACATGCTCCGAATACGAAGAATTGATACAAAACTTGGCCGAATCACACCGACTCGGCGGCAGGTATCTGATATAGCCGGTTGACGCTTCACCGTCCAAGTGTTGTTACTTGCGATCCGGACCACACAAGCCTGAAGCGCAAGCGAAGGAATCTGGATTTCCTTCGCTTGCGCTTCAGGCTTGTGTGCTGCAAGGAATCTGGATTTCCTTCGCTTGCGCTTCAGGCTTGTGTGCTGCAAGAAGGAATCTGGATTTCCTTCGCTTGCGCTTCAGGCTTGTGTGCTGCAAGATCACTCTTTCAGCCGCTCGATCAAGAAATCCGCCACGGACTTGTACTTGGGATGCGTGCGGTCCTGATGCACGAGGATGCATTCGACCCCGGCCTCCATCATGCGTTCTTTGAGCTTGATGCCCATCACGCCGGAGTGCGTCGCGTCCTTCTGGTTGGTGCCGAGGACCGGCGGGGTGTCCTGCTTGTTGTAAAACAGGGCGATCGGCGGATCGTCCTTCGACACGTGCTCGATCGGCGAATATTCCTTGATCCATTTCAAGACTTCGTCGCGCTTTTCAGACAGAGCTTTGTAGCTCGGCAATCCAAAGGCATGGGCGCCGTAACCGTAGTTCGGAATCCATTCGGTCAATTCCTTGGGGTCGAGCGAGGTCTGGGCGCCGTTGACGGCGGCGCAGTAGAGGCGCGTCGATTCGCGGGCGATGGGGTCGTTGCTCGCGGAGTCGGCCAGGTCGTCGTGGAAGGCGAGCCAGAGCGAAGAACAGGCGCCTGCCGATCCGCCAGTCGCGCCGATGCGTTTCTTGTCGAGGTTCCATTCGCCGGCTTTCGAACGAATCGTCTGCAATGCCCGGGCGGCGTCTTCGAGCGGCGCTTTGACGGGCGGCTCGACCTTCAACTCCACCGCTTGCTGGGTGTAGCGGTAATTGATGGCCGCGACGGAAATGCCGGCGTCGAGGTAGCGCTTGATGGCGGCCGCGCCGAGGCTGTTCTTATCGCCGCCCCGCCACCCGCCGCCGTGGATGTAGAGCACCAGCGGCGTCGGCTTCTGCGACTTCGCCTGCCAGAAGTCCAGCACCTGCCGCTCGTGCTTGCCGTAGGCAAAGTTGGCGGCGGTCGGTGCTGGCGGCGGCGGCTTCTTCTCCTGCGCCGGCGCAGCGGTCACGAGAAAGGCAATGAGTAGACCGGCCCAGATTGTTCGAGTCATGATGTATTCTCCAAGAAAAGAAAACGAACGCATTCTGCTACATTGCTCGCCCCGCCTTGACCACGCCGCCTTGCATCACGGCGATGAACTTGGAGCGGTCTTCCAGGATTAAAATGTCCTTCAGCACGTCGCCGTCGACGACCAGCACATCGGCGAGTTTGCCGGGTTCGAGCGTGCCGATCTCGTGCTCGCGGCCGAGAATTTCGGCGCCGGTCTTGGTCGCGCAAACGATCGTCTCCATCGGGCTGAAGCCGACGTACTTGACGAAGAACGTGAGTTCCTTGGCGTAATCGCCGTGCGGGGTCCAGGCGAAGCCGTAGTCGCCGCCCATGCCCAATCGGCCGCCGGCTTTCAGGATCATGCGGGCGCTTTCGGCCCCGCCTTGCAGGCAGTCCTTGTGGCCGTCGATGATCTTTTGCGACATACCGAACTCCCGGCCGACCTCGATGCTGATCCACTCGAAGCGCAATGCCGGAACGCAGGGCGTGTTTCGCTCCATGAGCAGGTCGAGGGCTTCCTGGTCCATGAACGTGCCGTGCTCGATGGTGTCGTATCCGGCCCGGAGGGCGTTCTTGATGCCCTGGTTCGCGCGGCAATGGCCGGTGACCTTGAGGTCGTGGTTGTGGGCCTCGGCCACGACGGCGTCCATTTCCTCGAAGGTCATGCACAGCGTGTGATGGTCGTTGGTGTCCGGGGCCGCGGCGTCGCCGGTGGGATAAGTCTTGACCCATTCGATGCCGTCCTTGACGAGTCTGCGGACAGCGGCGCGGGCCTCGACGGGGCCGTTGACGAGCAGCACCAGCCCTTCCATGCCGATCTTGCGAAAGTCCGGGTTCCAGTCCATCAGCCCGCCGACGCCGCAAATTTCCCGCCCGCTCGCCGCGAAACGCGGGCCGGGCGTGAGGTCGCTCTCGATCGCTTTCTTGAGCCAGACATCGATGTTGAACAAACTTCCGCCGCTGCGCGCCGCCGTGTATCCGCATTCCAGCGCGAGCTTGGCATTGGCCGCGGCGAGCAGCGTCACATATTCGACCGGATACTTGATATCGAGATCTTCCAGGGCGGCGACGTTGAAATAGGTCGGATGGAAATGTGCTTCGATTAGGCCCGGCATGATCGTTCCGCCGCGCGCATCGATATGCGTGGCCCTGGGCGGAATGGTCGGAGCGTGGCCGGCCTCGTCGATCACGGCGATGCGCCCGTCGCGAATCACCATGGTGGCGTCCGGCACGGCCGGAGCACCCGTGCCATCGATGAGCGTACCGTTTGAAATGACAACAGTGCCGGTGGCGTTTTTCATCGGAGGGATTCCAAAAAGCTCAGCAACAATCGAACGGTCGTGCCGGTTTCGAGCCAGTGGATCAAATGTCCGACACCCGAGACGTCGATCAGCGTGGCGTCGGCCATCCAGGCGGCCCATCGTTCTGCTTCTGTGCGGTTGAGCATGCCACCCTTCGTGTCGTCCCCGCGAAGGAGCAGGGCCGGGCATTTCACGCCGCGCATGGCGCTTTCGAGGTCGAAGCCGTCGAGCCATTTGCCGGCGATGAGCGGAGTGAGCACGTCGGGATCGGCGTCTTTCAAACAGCGGGCGGCGAATCGCAACGACGCGGCGTCGCGCAAGTCGCCGAGGCGCAGCGTGGTTCCGCCTTGGCCGGGCAAGGGGATGCCGGCCATTTGCTTGGCCAACTCGGGTATTGAAACGGTGTCGCCGGCCAAAATCTGCATGGCTTTGAACTGAGCGAAGAACGGCGTCTCGCGAATGTTGCTCAGTAGCCAGGATCCGGGCGGATCTTCCAAAACCACGGCACGGACGCGTTCCGGCGCACTCGCCGCGGCGGCGACTGCCACGAGCGCGCCGAGCGAATGGCCGTAAACCACGGCCGGTTCATGCAAACCCGTCAGCACGGCCACGGCGTCGTCGACATAATCGATCACGCGATATTTGCCGGGAGCGCGAGCGCTGCGGCCATGCCCGCGAAAGTCCAACCCAATCGGCTGCCAACGCGGCATGACGGCGGGGAAGAGCGGTGCAAAGTCGCGCCAGCCGCGCGCGACGCCGTGCAAGAACAGCAGCGGCGGGCCGTGCGCCAGGCCAATCGCGCCGTTCAACGACAGCCCATGCGGATCGAAAATACATTCGGTGAACATGTTCCACCTCCGCCGGTGGTTCTCCTCTGCGGTCTCCGCGCCTCTGCGTGAGAATTGAAAGCTCACGCAGAGGCGCGGAGACCGCAGAGGAATTCAATTCGACTTCCGGCCTTGCGCGGCGTTACAATTCCTTTCTCCCGCCGCTGAGGTTACGTTATGATCCGCGCTGCGATTCTCGCCTCGCTTTTGCTTCCCGTCACGCTCTTGGCCCAAGACGCCAAACCGAAGAAGATCGTCATCCTCGCCGGGCCGAAGAGCCATGGGCCGGTCGGCAACGGCATTCACGATTACGGCTGGTCCGCCCGGCTACTCAAGGTAATGCTCGACAACTCGAACATCAAGGACCGAATTCGCGTCGAGACGCATTTGGACGGCTGGCCGCGCGATCCGCGCACGCTAGAAGACGCCGACGCGATCATGGTCATTTCCGACAGCCGCGACGGCGACCAGTACGCCGAAGCCCCGCACCTTGCGAGTCCGGAGCGGGTGCGCTTCATGGAAAAACAGATCAAGCGTGGCTGCGGGTTCCTCACGTTCCACTTTTCGACCTTCGCGCCGAACCAGTATGCCAAGCAAATGCTCGACTGGAGCGGCGGGTTCTTCCAGTGGGAGACCGACGGCAAGAAGCAATGGTACTCCGCCATCACGACGAAGGACGCGGAAGTAAGGGTCGCATCGCCACAGCACCCGATTTCCCGCGGGCTCAAGCCGTTTAGCATGAAGGAAGAGTTTTATTACAACATCCGTTTTAGCGACAAGGACGAACGGCTCAAGCCCATTTGGGTCGTGCCAGCACTGCCGGGCCGCGAGCCGGACGGCCGCGTGGTGGCCTGGGCGCGCGAGCGCGAGGACGGCGGTCGCGGTTTCGGCACGACTTGCGGGCACTTCTACGAGAACTGGAAGCATCCCGAGTTCCGCACGCTGATTCTCAATGCGCTGTGCTGGGCGGCGAAGGTGGATGTGCCGAAGGGCGGAGTCGAAGCGCGATTCTTCACGCATGAGGAGATCATGCGGCAACTCGATCCGCCAATTCGCGTGCTGCTCTTCGCCGGCAACGATGCCCACAAATGGCACAACTGGGAAAAGACCACGCCCGCGATCAAGGCGGCGCTGCAAAAAGACACGCGAATCCGAGTGGATGTGTCAAACGACATCGAGGACTTGGGCCGGCGCAAGCTCGGGGATTATCACGTCATCGTGCAGAACTACGCCAACTGGCTCGATCCGAAACAACTGAGCGATGAGTCGAAAAACGCCTTCGTCGAGTATCTGAAGAATGGAGGCGGGTTGGTGCTGATCCACTTCGCCAATGGCGCATGGCACTTTTCGTTGCCCAACGCGAAGGAATCGGATTGGCCCGAATACCGCAAGATCGTCCGCCGCGTGTGGAACCACAACTCCAATCCACCGAGCGGCCACGACGCCTTCGGGCTCTTTATCGTGGAGCCGACGAAGGCAAAACACGCCATCACCGACGGTCTGAAGCCGTTCGAAATGACCGATGAGCTGTATTTCCGCCAGGACGGCACGGAGAAGATCGAACCGTTGATCACCGCCCGCTCGCGCATCACCAAACAGGATGAACCGCTGGCCTGGGTCTACAACTACGGCAAAGGCCGCATTTTTCAGACATTGCTCGGCCACAGCGAAAAGACCTACGAAGCGTACGAAGCACGCGAGATGTTGCGGCGGGGGGTGGCGTGGTGCGCCGATCGCGACGTGCGGGCGCTTGAGCGGGACAAAGACGCGCCGCCTCGACCTTCGTCAACCAAATAACCGGGCTCAATCCGGCACCTGCACACGCTCGCCGCCATTGCGCGTGGCGAGCGCTGGCATGATCGGGTCGGCGGAATAGCTGAGGAAGCGAACGGACCCGTCAGCGAAAGCGAAATTCGCGCCGCCGGGGTGTAAGCTCCAGAAGTGAAAGACGTCGCACCGATTCGACGGATTGCCCGGACCGTAGTGGTATGGCCCCTGTGGACACGTGGCGCCATAGATAAAGTAATTCTTTTCACGGACGCCGAGAACCATCTCGGCCGAGCCGTCTTGCGATTGCCCCCATCCGGCGTACCACCAGCCTAAGAGCCCGTCGGTGTTCGGCGGTCTCTCGCCGAACATCAGCGTGGCGCTCAAGCCATCCGTGACGTCCGCGAACCGCACGCGTGAGTCGAGGTATAGAACACCGTCGGTGGTGAATTGGTTGGTTCCCTCAACGCCGAGGTACGACGTGAATGCAACGCGTTTGCCCTTTGGTAACGTGTACACGCCATGCGTCCGCCCGTCGCTCGGGCAGGTGTAAGGGGCGACCCACGTTGACAGCCCTGTGTGCGGCGGGTCGTTGAGGAAATTGGCATCCTTCGCAAACGCACTCTCCGACAGCCGCCAGAGATCGTCGCGCTCCATATAGGGAAGCAGTCGCGTCAGCCAGCTGGCATACGGATACGGATTGCCGCTAACCCCCGACGAGACGCCGGGGGGCAGCCTGCCGCGCGTGTCGTGGTAGTGGTGCAGGCCCAGGGCGATCTGCCTGATGTTGTTCTGACACTTAAGGCGCGCAGCCGCTTCACGCACGCGCTGGACAGCTGCCAATATTAAGGCAAGTAGCAGCCCCATGATCGCCATGACCACGACCAACTCCAAGACTGTGAACGCGACGCGCGGCGGCGGGCGACAAGCCGAACAGCGCGGCGCTTCGCGCGTGCCGGATCTCATGTCACGGGCCCCCCACGAGCACGGGCACGGGACCGCATACGTCCGTCGACGTGTCGAGCCATGCCCCGCACCCCGTTAGGTCCTTAGCCTCCGCCCAAATAAAGTTGCCCGAGATCTGGCAGACCAGGGTCCCGTTCTCGCATCGCTGGTACCGATTCCCCACATTCGGAAGCAGGTTGCAGCTGGGCCCCTGATCCTCTGTCCACGCGCACTGACCCTGCACGCAGAGTAGGCAGTCAGCGCAGTTGAGGTGATAATAATGGGGTGCGGATCCGTTAGGGGTGTAAAAATAGAACTTGTTCTGGCATTCGTCAGTGCAGTCGCCGACGTTTGGGAAGGCCAGCAATGAGGGCTGGATGAGCAGCACGCAGCTTCCCGCCGCGATCGCCATCAGGACGAAGTCCACCGCACGCATGGGTCCGCGAGTTTTCATGACAGTCTCCCAGTTAGAAAAAGGAACGCGCTTTGTTACCGGTTGGCAGCTGAGCGATTTAGCTTGGCAGCCCCCGGGTCAGCCCGATGCTGCTCGGGTTCTTCGCCGCCAGCGATGCGCGAGCAAGGCAGTGGTAAGCGCCAAGACGACGGCGGCGAGCACGACGATGACGCTCTTCCGAACGACTGGCCGATCCACGACCTTCGGCTCGGTCGCTAAAAGTTCCTGGACCTGGAACGGCTTCGTGAGCTCATCCATCCCGACACGGCGCCTGGATCCATCTTCCCTCACGATGAAGAACTCGTTTCGGGGGTTGTCCCTGACAAGCGTGAGCGGTTCGAAGTCGAGGTCAAAAGTCTTCTCGTCCACGCTCGCGTTGAAGACGTACCCAGTTACGCGCTCGTTTCGCGAACCGAATAGTCTCCCGGTCCCTTCGTAACTGTCGATGTGCCAAGAATCGGGGACCCAGCCATACTCGGGGTCACGCTTGTAGGTGATTTCGACGTGGGTCATCAACACGTTTTTCAAGTGGGTGCGCATTCGGGTCATTACATAGTCGCGGGCTGGGTCGAGGCAAACGGAGAGGACGTACTGGTCGGAGACCTTGCGTTTAGTTAGCTCGATACACGTGTTGGCCCCAACTGCCGGCACGGCGCCTGTCGGCGAGAACTCGTTGATGTCAAAGCTCCGGAACACCAAATCTACGGGTCGGAACGACATCATGAGTGGATAAAGGGCGGTGTCTCCAACTTCGCCCGGGCGAGTCTGGATCTGGATCGATCCCTGACGGGGGTCTCTCCCAGCCGTTTCGCGCTTGGATTTCCTGATCTTGCCATCAAATGTAACGGTCGAATCAACTGAACGAAACGTCCTCTCCTGCTCCGACCAGGTGTGCTGGCCCTTTACCTCGTGCCGGTATTTCCCCGCGCCGATGACAAGCGACTCCGAATCCCCCGCTTTGTGGTCCTCGGGTGGCAGCGGGCCGGCGGTACCGTCGTACGGCACCTTCGGCGACGGCGTGCGCGAAAACGCCCCTTTGGTTGTGACGTACTCACCTTCGAACGATGCCTGCACGGTACGGAAGCGCTCCTGCCGCTCCTGCCACGCCTTGAGAATCGCATCAATGGTTTTCTGCCGCTGGGCATGCACGGATGCCGGCGCGGCTACTGCAAGAACACCCGGCAACAGGAGTGAAAACCAAAATCGGCGCCGATTCATGGTGCGACCCCCGATCTCGCGCTACACTGCCTCGTTCATCGTTGCGCTACCCCGTGCGACTTCACGGGCACGGTCAGTCGGTGCAGATCGCCTCTCGACCGCACGGCTATTTGCACGGTGCCCTGTCGTGGGCCTTCAGCCGCAATGCACTCCTCTATACTGTACGACCGGCAACTCGCCGATTGTTCGCCACCAGGCGAAACGCGGGTCGACGACGACTCCGGTTCGATGGACACGATCTCGATGGGCTGGCCCGTGACTGACCAGACTGTAATCGTCTCCCTTGCCATCTCCCCGATAGCTCTCGCTCCGAAGGACACTCCGCCCTCCGGCAACACCTGAATGTCGGGCCGGATTTCGCCTCTGATTCGGACTGAGATGTCGGGGACCTCGTGGCCATTCTCCAATCGCGCGATCACCGCTACGCGCGAGTCGATCGGGCCTATGGGCAACGGCGCCTTCGGCCTGACCGACACCTCGAAATCCTTGCCACCGTCCAGCGTCCGCACGTCCACCGCAAATTTCTCTGGTTCCGCCGCAACCGCGCGGACGCCCAGCAGAGGCCGCATGGCGCTGACGCGAAAGCTTTGCGCGGGCAACGGCTGCCCAAGCACCGACGGCCGGCCGAAATCAATCTCGCCGCTCGCCAACTTGATCGCTCTACGCACCGTCCCGCGCAGAGACCACCCACTCGGCTGGCGCTGCTTGCCTTCTTGAGTCGCCAGCTGAGGCGCGAACCGCACGGCGAATTCTTCCGATGCCGGTCGCGATTCCCTCCCGAATTCCGTGAGGTCAACCGTCAGCGCCACTCGTTGCGCATCGCCGGGCTTTAGGGCGAACTGCGACGGCTCGGCCGATACTCGTTGGCAGGGGCTGACAAACGAATCGATCTTTAGCTCGTCGGGTCCCCGATTTCGGATTGTGAGCTCGTGCCGAAAGGCCGTGGCCTCCCAGACCGCTCCGACGTTGAGGTCATTGGGCGCGACCTCCAGGCCCAGGTTACCCGCGCCCTTCGTCGATGCTCCGGCGCGGTCGAGACGCCCGGCGGAGCGGTGCGCCGCAAGACCCACGAACGCGATCGCCAACAGGAGCCAGACCGTCGAGAGCGCTATTCGATGTGAATGCGCGGGCGGGCCCGCCGTCAACGACAGCTTCGGCCGGAGAAGCGCCAGGCCAACTACGGCAGCGAGGTCGACGCCGAACGCGTACCAAGGGCTAGTACTCACAGATCAGAGGCACGCGCAGCTCGCGTGCCCGGTTGAGGCAAGATAAAACGCCACCCCACCGAAGGAAGCAAATGTTCCCGTCGCCGCGAGCGCCGCGGCAACCGGATAAGCGTCCGTTAACAGCCAAAGCCCCAGAATGAACTCCCAGCCGGCCACGGCTAACTGCAAGTGCGTCGAGCCGAGTGCCGCAAGGCCGGGTGCAGCTGAGGCACCCTGACCGGCGAGCTTCAGGCCAGCAGCGACAAGGAGAAGCACGCCCAGCGCGATCCGCAGCACATTCCAGCCGCAGACGCGCCATTCGAGTCGATTATCGCATTTCTCTTCCACTAGGCGACCCCAGCCGTGGCTCCGACTTATCCGCGCATAATGAGCGGAGAAGCGGAGAAGCGGAGAAGCGGAGAAGCGGAGAAGCGGAGAAGCGGAGAAGCGGAGAAGCGGAGAA
>JBGQCZ010000040.1:0-14562 GCA_041495645.1 Gemmataceae bacterium
CCTGGTCGATGAAATCGGCCGCGAACACGATCGCATCTCGCGGCTGGATGCCGAAACCCAAATGCAAAAGTATCGCGACATGGCCAACCGTGCGACCGACGCGCTCGATTTGAATCGTTGCCGCGGAATCCGGAGCCTGATCGAAAGACTGTGCGCAGAACGCCAAATCGAGCCCGGCGACGCATTGATGAAGCCGTTGGCCCCGTTTCTTGACTGGCTGGCCGAACAGGACCGTCTGGCCAAACAAGCCAAACAGTTCGATAAGGCTTGCTTTGAATTGAGGGACGCCATTGCCCACAGCAACGATTCGGATCTGGTGGCGGGGCTATACCAAGCCGTGTGCAATTACCGGATGACGATCCCAAAGGATTTGGAGAGTTTGTATCGCGAGCGATTGCAACGGAACAAACAGAAACAACGGCTCACGCTCGTGTTTTTCGTCGTTGCCATGTTGGTGATGTTGGGATTGATGGCCGGCACTCTCTTATTGGTGTTGATTTTCTCGTAATCGAGCCGTCGCTAGGGGATGACCATGTACCAATGGCACGTTCGAATTCGCGGCCGAGTGATGGGGCCTTTTTCCATCCAACAATTGCTGGAAATGAAGGATCGCGGTCAGCTTCAGTCATTTCACGAGGTGTCGACAAGTCCGCCGAATTGGAAGATGGCGGGAACGGTGCCCGAGATCTTTCCAAGAGATGCCATTATCGCTGACCCGCCCCAGGTGCCCCCGCCGTCGCCTCCGCTTCCGCTCCATTCCCCCCGTAAACGCGGGCCATCCGCTGCCGTCGTGCTGATCGCCGGTGGTGCCGTGGGCTTACTTGTGGCCTTGCTGATCGTCGTTATTGCAGTTGTCGTGTGGTCGCGCGGTGGACTCAAGGGCCTGGCGACCTCGGGAACGAAGGACGACGCGGTGCGTTTCGACAAAAACACGAGCGACCAAGAAAAGGACCAAAGACTCGCCGACGTAATAGGACTGGTCGTGTGTGGTGACGAGATTACCTACGCGGACGGTTCACGAAAAGAATCCGCGCGGTCGACAGGCAGTTGTTTTGCAGTGACTCGAGACGGATTTCTCATTACGAATCAGCACGTCGTGAAGGCGACGGAAGAGTCCAAGCGATCGTCGCGCCGGCAAGAGTTGGAGGCAACGCTCAAGATCACGATTCGCCCCAAGATTTGGGTCTTTTTTGGCCGCGCCGACAAATACGAAGCCGAGATTCGGCATGTCAGTGGTGATTTCGACATGGCAATTCTGAAAATCGAACGCAAAACACAAACATATTTGGCGCCGAGCAACGCGGACCCCGATAGCTTTGCCCGTGGTTCGCCGGTGATCGCCTGTGGATTCCCGGGGGTTGACCGGGTGGCGACCACATTCAGCGAACAGGTAGTTCGCGATTTGGTTTCCCTCCGAACACGCGGCGTTGTCGAAAACCAGTTCCCCGACAAAGCGTTTGACTTTTCAATTCGCAAGGGAATCATCAACGTGCGCCCGCTGCTATTCCGATACCCGGAATGGCAACGCGACGCGCAATGCCTCCAGCACGACGCCCACATTTTTGGCGGGAACTCCGGTGGCCCACTGATTTCCGAAGACGGCTCGGTGATCGGCATCAACACCATTGGGCGGATCGATTCGAAAGAAGCGCTCAAAACCAACTATTCAGTGACGATGCCGCAGATGCGCACCGAGATTGACCGCCAGATTCCCAACGTCATTTGGCGATGAATTTGAAAGTGCCGCCCAGACCGGGCTGGCGCCACTCTCCCAAAATCCTAAAGCGGAATGCGAGTGGCCCTAATCGTGCGCGTCCGGCACCGGCGGCTTCAACGCGCATGGCTTGATCGAGTTAATGAACTCATGTATACTTATCTAGTCGCTGGGACTTGGTGCCGGTTGTGCGCGCATTGTGAGGGTTTTCGATCATGTTCAAATCATCTCAAGGTTGGTTGATCGGTTTGGCTCGCGGCGGCGCGTTCTCCGCCAGCCAAACCTGCCATCCAACTCACTCACAAACTCACTCACAAACTCACTCACAAACTCACTCCTCAACGCACCACTCAACCACTTTCTCCACAAAGTTTTTGAGGGCACGCGGGGCGGGATGGAAGTCGGGTTCCGGCAAGGAGATGCGTCCAGAAAACGAGATTCGCGCACAGAGTCAAAAGTTTGGTTTAGTTTGGTTCGTGGTTGGGAAAATCGGCTTTCACGAGACGAACGACCGGCTAAGCTTCGCTTCGAGTTCTCATCATACAATAGCCGCAAATCTTGTTCTTCCTTCATCATTTCGGAGTCGTCCCATGAATTGGAAAGGTTTTCTGTTTCGCTTCGCGAATAACCCGGAAGCCCAAAGCGCCCGGCCTCCTCACCGATTGGATCAAGACCCAGCGCCCGGGCGACCAATTCGCTTGGCCGGTTCAGTTCGACGAGAAACCGAGGGCATGTGCATGACTGCATCCTCAAGTCCCGACAAGCGGCTAGCCGGCGGCCGCGGTTGGCTCGATCACCTTCGGCGGGGCTTCGGTCGAGTGGATGCGAGCGCCGAGTTCCTGATGCAGCGCGATGCGGTTGATCACCTGCAGGAAGGCCATGGCACTGGCTTCAATGATGTCGGTGCTGACGGCGCGGCCGTTGACCGTCTTGCCTTTGTAAATGGCCTCGATCTGCGCTTCGCCTTGCGCGTCTTCGCCCACCGTCACGCTGCGGATGCGGAAGTCTTTGAGCGTGGGCTCGATTCCGGTGATGCGCTCGATCGCGGTGAAAACCGCATCCACGGGGCCGTCGCCGATCGAGGCGTCCTTGTGAATCGTGCCGTCGCGGTTCCACAGCACGACGGCCGCCGATGGAATCGTACCCGAACCCGAGTTACAGGTTACCGCGTGCAACGCCCAGAGCGTAGGCCCGCTGTGAATTTCCGTTTCGCACAACGCCTCGATGTCGGCGTCATAAATCGTCTTCTTGCGGTCGGCCAGGGCCTTGAACTGGTCGAACACGCGCTGCAATTGTTCGTCGGTCAGGTGGTAGCCGAGCGAATTGACCCGGTCGCGCAGCGCGTGCTTGCCGCTGTGTTTGCCCAGCACGAGGTCGGTCTTGAGGATGCCGACGTCCTCAGGCCGCATGATCTCGTAGGTTTCGCGGTGCTTGAGCATGCCGTGCTGGTGAATGCCGGCCTCGTGGGCGAAAGCGTTTTGGCCGACGATCGCTTTGTTCCTTTGCACCTGCACGCCGGTGACGTGCGCTACCTTGCGGCTGGTCGGATAAAGGAGTTTCGTATCGATGCCGGTGCGCAGTCCGAAGAAGTCTTGGCGCGTGCGAATGGCCATGACAATTTCTTCGAGCGCGCAGTTGCCCGCTCGTTCACCGATGCCGTTGATCGTACATTCGATTTGCCGGGCGCCTTCAAACACGGCCGCGAGACTGTTCGCCACCGCCAGACCCAAGTCATTGTGGCAATGCACGCTAATGACTGCTCTGTCGATGTTCGATACATGCTGCTTCAAATGGCGGATCATCGCGGCATAATGTTGCGGCACCGCGTAGCCCACGGTATCGGGAATATTTACCGTTGTGGCGCCGGCCTCGATGGCCTTCTCCACCACTTCGGCCAAAAAGTCGAGTTCGGTCCGGGATGCGTCCTCCGGCGAAAATTCGATGTCGTCGCAACACCTCTTGGCTCGCGACACGCCCTCGACGGCCCGCTGGACGATTTCCTCGGGCGTCATTTGCAGTTTGTATTCCCGGTGAATGGCGCTGGTGGCGAGGAAGACGTGGATGCGCGGATGGTCGGCGTCCTTGACCGCCGCCCAGGCGCGGTCGATGTCCAGCTCGTTGCAGCGGGCGAGGCCGCAAATCGCCGGCCCGTGCACTTGCCGGGCGATCGACTGCACCGCCTCGAAATCGCCGGGCGACGCGACCGGAAAGCCGGCTTCGATCACGTCCACGCCGAGTTCTTTCAGCGCGCGAGCCACCTCCAGCTTTTCGGCCAGGTTCATGCTGGCGCCGGGGCTCTGCTCGCCGTCGCGCAGAGTGGTGTCGAAGATGATCAAGCGGTCGGAAGCGGACATGGCGAACTCCTCGCTGCAAACGAAAACGGCCCTGGGTTTTTGTCCCAGGGCCGTGCGTGATTCGGAGATTCGATTCAGCGCCTACGGACCGGGAACAAGTGCTGCAAAAGCAGCAGCAAACCATCAAATGTCGGTCGAATGATGCGCATGAAACCTCTACATATATAGATGGGAATAGTGTACAAGGCCCCGGCGAGTAAATCAATTGCATTCTCCATGCCCATGCCGGGAGCGTGCCAGAAAATGGTCTTTCGCCAACGCGGCTTTGTATTCCGCGTTTGGTCGAGGGATGGTAAGCTGGAAGCACGTCGAGCCGCGAATCGCCTGCGGCCGGAGTTGTTTGCGAGGTCAATGCGATGCGGCGAATTCTCCTGATCCCGATCGTCTTGGTATTCACGGCATCTTTGGCGTCCGCGCAACCGAACACGACCGGTGGAACGAATCAAAGTCCGCCGTCGGCCTCCGACAGGTACGTGCCCCCTTCGGAAATCGACGGCGAAAACATGGATGCCTGGATCAAGAAGCTGAGCCACCGGGACCCGGAGACCCGTCGAGTGGCCATCGGCACGGTGCCAAACTTTGGAGCTCCGGCGGCGAAAGAGTCCATTCCCAAGATCGTGGACCTGCTCGGGGACCGAGACACATCGGTGCGCATTGAGGCGCTCTACATCCTGAGCACCAACCCGATTGACGACCCGAAACAACTCACGGAGATCATCACGCGGATCGACGAGGCGCTGCTCACGCATTCTCAAGTGTCGGTGCGGATTCAGGCTGCATTGGCGCTCGCGCGGATTGGACCGGTCGCCGCCAAAACCCTGCCTCGGCTCCTCTCCGAGTATGCACTTCGCAATCCGAATTCTTACGAACTGCGCAAAGCGGCCGCGTTCGCCATCGGCCGCGTGGCGTTGCGGCCCAACGGTCCCGATCCCAAGGTCCTTGAAAAGCTGCTGCCATCGCTGACCGACGAAAGCGCTACCGTGCGCGCGGACGTTATCGAATCGCTGATCGTCCTCGGCCGGCCGAGCGACGATAAGGATTGGCAGCATGAATTGCGCGTGGTCAACGACAAGTTGACCACGGAGCGAAACGAGATTCACTTGCTCTGGCTGCGCGTCTTGATCATGCGCTTGGACGCTGCCAAGATCACGTCTGCCTATCTCAAGCCGATCGCCGACGCGCTTTTGCACAAAGACCATCGGGTTCGCATGGCCGCGGTCCAGCTCATTTGGATGATGGGAAAAGCGGCGTCGCCCCAGGCCGGCGCTTTGCGCGCCGGCCTGCTATTGGACAAGAGTGAAAAGCCTGACGACCTGGATTTTCTCGCCTGGTGCCTTGCGGCCATCGGTCAGATGGGCACCGATGCCGCGTTCATGGTGAACGAGGTGAAGCCTCTCGCCGAGCATAAGAACGAGGAGATCAAGAACTACGCCAAGCAAACGCTGCAATTGTTGCTGCCCCCAGCCAAGAAATGACCGAATAACCGATGGACCTCGATGCGAAAGTGTGCCTGTGCTTCCACGTCTCGCGGCGGAAGCTCGTGAATTTCACCCGAATCCATCAGCCCAAGGTGGCGAGCCAGTTGTCTGAGTGCGGCGGCGCCGGCACCGGCTGCGGCTGGTGCATCCCGTTTCTCAAGCAGATCTATCAACAATCAGTTGACGGCGGGCAAACGGAATTGGAACGACTCACGCCCGAGGAATACGAACGGCGTCGAGCGAGCTACGTGCGCGAGGGCAAAGGCACCCCTCCGCCGGGCGCGACGCCATTGCCCGACGAAGAGAAGAAAACCGGGAAATGAGGAACCGAGAACCGAGAATGAAAAATCGGTTTTTCATTCTCGGTTCTCGGTTCCTCATTTCCCGGTTTTCTTCGATCCTGGTCACTTACCTGATTTCGCCTTCGCGTATCGATCAGAAACGGCCTTCCAGTTCACCACGTTCCACCAGGCGTCCACGTAGTCCGGCCGCTTGTTCTGGTACTTCAGGTAATAAGCGTGTTCCCACACGTCGAGGCCCAGGATCGGCACGTGGCCTTGCATGAGCGGGCTGTCCTGGTTGGCGGTGCTGTAGACCTGCAGCGCTTTGCCGTCCCAAACGAGCCACGACCAGCCGCTGCCGAAGCGAGTCGTCGCGGCGGTCTTGATCTTGGCTTTGAAGTCGGCGAAGTTGCCGAACGCGGTGTCGATCGCGGTCTTTAGATCGCCGGCTGGTTCCCCGCCCGCCTTCGGGCCCATGATCTCCCAAAACAGCGAATGGTTGTGATGCCCGCCGCCGTTGTTCGTCACCGCCCCGCGGATCGCATCCGGCACGCTCTTGATTTCGCGCAGCAGCACTTCCAGGCTCTTGCCCGCCAGGTCGGGAGCGCTCTCGAGCGCCTTGTTGAGATTGTCGACGTACGCCTTGTGATGCCGGCCGTGATGGATTTCCATCGTCGTCTTGTCGATAAACGGCTCCAGCGCATCGACAGCGTACGGAAGATTTGGCAATGTGTGCGCCATGGTGTTCTCCCCAGGTGTTGTTTGTTTCCCAGTGTTGGACTGTGGAAAGTTGTACGCAGGTGGATAGCTCGGGTCCACCTGCTGACCCTCGCTTACGCGTCGGGCTCTGAAAAGTCAGAGCCCGACGCGTAAGCGAGGGGTCGAAACTACAAAGGTTATGCCAGGATCGCAGTGTTTACTTTGCCGTGTACGTCGGTCAGCCGGAAGTCGCGGCCGGAGTATCGATAGGTAAGCTTCTCGTGGTCCAGGCCCATCAGATGAAGCATCGTCGCTTGAAGGTCGTAGACGTGCATCTTGCCTTCGGCCGCGGCGAAGCCGAACTCATCGCTCGCGCCCCAGGCCATTCCGCCCTTGACCCCGCCGCCGGCCAGCCACACGCTGAAACCGTGATTGTTGTGATCGCGGCCCTTCGCGCCTTCGCTCGTCGGCGTGCGGCCGAACTCGCCGCCCCATAACACCAGCGTGTCGTCAAGCATCCCGCGGGCCTTCAAGTCTTTCAGCAATGCGGCGATGGGTTGATCCGTTTGCCGGGCCTTGTCGGCATGGGCCTTGATATCGCCGTGATCGTCCCACGGCTGTCCGTCGCCGGTGAAAATTTGCACCATGCGCACGCCGCGCTCGACCAACCGCCGGGCCGCCAGACAGGCATCAGCGAAGGGACCTTTGCCATAGTTCGCGCGCGTGGCCGAGGTTTCGCGATTCAAATCGAACACTTCCTGCGCCTCGAACTGCATGCGGAACGCCATCTCCATCGACTGAATGCGAGCTTCGAGCGGGTTGTCGCGCTTGCCCTGCAAGTGCAGCTCATTCAGCTTCTGCATCAGGTCGAGTTGTTCGCGTTGAGCGCCCGGCGGCAGCACGGAGCTCGTCAGATTGGGCAGCACCGATTTCGGATCGAGCCGCGAGTTGTTGATGTGCGTGCCCTGGTAGATGCCCGGCAGAAAACTGCTGCTCCACAACTGCGGGCCGACGACTGGCTTGCCGGGGCACATGACCACGAAGCCCGGCAGGTTCTGGTTCTCCGCCCCGAGACCGTAGAGGAGCCACGAGCCCATGCTCGGCCGGATCGGTTGCGAATTGCCGCACGTCATCATCAACAGCGACGGCTCGTGGTTCGGCACGTCGGTGTGCATCGAGCGGATTACGCAGATGTCGTCGATGCAGGTGGCGATGTTCGGGAAGATCTCGCTCACTTCGAGCCCGCTCTGTCCGTGTTTGGCGAACTTGAACGGCGACTGCATCAGCCCGCCGGTCTTGCGCTCGGTGCGCTTGATTCCGGTCGGTGGTTGTTGCCCGTTGTACTTGGCGAGCGCCGGCTTCGGATCGAAGGTATCGACTTGCGACGGCCCGCCGTTCATGAACAAATGAATGACGCGTTTGGCCCGTGGGCGGAAATGCGAGCCCTTCGGCGCCAGCGGATTCGCGGCCGGCGCTTCGTCGGCGAGCATGGCCCCAAGGCCAAGTACGCCGAGCCCGGTGCCGACCCGGTGAAGCATGTCACGACGAGAAAGTGGCGAGAATCGATTCATGATGAAACCCGTAGGGTGGGTCGAGACCGGCCTCTCAGGGCCGGGCGAGGCCCACCGTTTTGCCGCAAATATGGTGGGCCTCGCCCGGCCCTGAGAGGCCGGTCTCGACCCACCCTACATTTCTTGGACTCAATCCACGTACATGAACTCGTTCCCGGCAAGAACCGCCTGCGCCAGGCGCTCCCAGCGCGACAATTTCACCTTCGGCTTTTCCTCGGCCGAGTCTTCGCCGTTCAAAAAGCCTAACGCCACTTCTTTCTCCGCCGCCGATGGCTCGCGGCCAAACGCCAGTTTGAACATTCGCGACACGCGCCCCGCGTCATCGCTCGCTTCTTTCTGCACTCGCGCCGCCAACGCCTTAGCAATTTCAATCGCAAACGGGCTGTTGAGCACGAACAACTGCTGCTGCGGGACCGTCGTTTCCGTGCGCCGTTCACAGGTCAGGTTCGCTTCCGGGAAGTCAAACAGACGCAGCAGTCCGTCCAAGTTGTGCCGGCTGATCTTCGCGTACACCGATCGGCGAGTCGTGTTGCCCGAAAGCTCGAAGGTCGGCCCGCCGAGCGTTTCATCGAGTTTTCCGCTCACCGCCAGCATCGCGTCGCGCCACGATTCCACGTCCAACCGCCGGCGCGTCGCGTGCCAGAGCCAAACGTTATCCGCGTCGATGCTTTCGTTCCGTTCATCGCGCTCACCGCTCAATTGATACGCCGCCGAAAGCATGATCTCGCGATGCAGGGCCTTGAGCGACCAGCCTGACTCGATGAAGCGCGCCGCCAGATAATCCAGCATTTCCGGGTGCGTGGGGCGTTCGCCCTGATGACCGAAGTTGCTCGGCGTGGCGACCAGCCCGCGCCCAAAATGCCAGGCCCAGAGGCGATTGACGAACACGCGCGCCGTGAGCGGATTGTCCTTGGCCGCGATGCACTCCGCGAGTTCGAGCCGCCCGCTGCCCTTGGTGAATTTCGCCGGGTTCTCACCCGACACGGCGTGCAGAAAGCGCCGCGGGGCGACTTCGCCGGGCGTGGACGGGTTGCCGCGAACCGATACCTTCATGTCCGCCGTCCCGCTCTCCTCGACCGCGTGCGCCATCGGCAACTTCGGCGCCGTCTTTTGCAGAGTCTTCAAGTCTTCCTGTTTCTTCTCCATCTCTTTGCGCCGCGGCATCGCCATCCGCTTCTTCACTTCGTCGTCGGACAGCGCGTAAATTCCCTTCTCGCCGAACACCGCCGCGAATAGATCGCTCATCGGCTTGGCGAGCGGTCTCTCTTTGGTGCTTTCGGCGACGATTTCGCCGAGTTGCTTCTGAAATTCCTCGCCAGCCTTTTGGACATCCGCGTCGCTGGCACTTCGAGCGAGCTTGCCCCAGGCAGTCAGACCCGGCATCTGTGGCTTGCCATCGAGGAATTTGATCCACTTGGCCAGCACGCCCGCATCTAGTTCACTCGCCTTGGCCTGATCCTCGATCTTCCATTTGCCATCATTCTGACGCTTGCTCTGATATTGCCAGACGGCTTGCAAATACTTCGCCGCCTGATTGGCCATCGATCCGGCCGTGGTCGCCCGCTCGGCTCGCAGCGTTGCCTTGACGCTTTCTTCGGCGTCTTTGATCTTCTTCTGAAACTCATCCGACTTCTTAATCTCATCCTTCGTGCCGAGCGGAACACTCGCCAGCCTCGTGTTCGCAAATACGCCGGCCAGCGAATAGTAATCCTGCGTGGGAATCGGGTCGAACTTGTGATCGTGGCAACGGGCACAGCTGACGGTGAGGCCTAAGAGGCCACGAGTGACGGTGTCGATGCGATCGTCGAGTTCATCGGCGGCCGCTTTGGCCGCATCGCTGTTCTTGTAGTACTGAGCACCCAGGCCCATGAACCCGAGCGCCGGGAGTTGCTTGCGGCGATCCTCGTCCTTCAGGTCCATCAAATCGGCGGCGAGTTGCAGTTTCACGAAGCGATCGAACGGCACGTCGTCATTGAACGCCTCGATGACCCAATCGCGATAGCGCCAGGCATCGGTGTATGGCTTGACCGCGAAGGTGTGTGCCTGATCCTCGGCATAGCGCGCGACGTCCAGCCAATGCCGGCCCCATCGCTCGCCGTATTTCGGCGATTTCAACAGGCGATCGATCACCTTTGCGAAGGCCTCGGGCGACGCATCCTTCAGGAACGCATCCACTTCTTCAGGCGTCGGCGGCAGGCCGATGAGATCGAACGTCGTGCGGCGAATGAGCTCGCGCTTGCCCGCCGGCGCGACTGGTTTGAGCCGCTTCTCTTCCAGCTTGGCGAGGATGAACCGATCGATTGCCGTCTTCGCCCAAGCTGCATCGCTGACCGCCGGCGGTTGCGGTTGCACAACCGGCCGCAACGACCAGAACTCTCGGGCTGCCTTCCAATCGACGGGCGCATCCGGCTCCGCCGCGCGCACGGCAACGGCCAAAGCAAGAGTTCCAAGCGCAAGTTGGCAAAGCCGTTTCAGCATGGTGGGACTGACAATCAGGCAGGTTCAAACCAAATCCGCACGGCCAGGAGGGATGGTTGCCAAGCGGGATGTATTTAGTTTACATGCGCGGGCGGGTGAATGGGAGGGGATTTTTTTGTAGGGTGGGTCGAGACCGGGCTTTCAGGCCCGGTCGAGGCCCACCGTTGTGCCTCGGACGTGTGTTTGGATGTAGCGCAAAATGGTGGGTCTCACCCGGCCCTGAGAGGCCGGTTTCGACCCACTCTACGAATCCCGACGAATGAGCGCAGAGAACGCGGAGAAGAACATGCTGTATGATTTCGAGACCGGGAGGCCCGCATGCCCCAGCCGATTCGCGTCGGGTTTGTGTTGCACGCCATGCAGGTGGCGGGGGCGGAGGTATTGGTCGCCGAGACCATCCGCCGGCTCGGGCCGCGCATTGAGCCGACCATCATTTGTCTCGATTTCGTCGGCGCGCTCGGCGAGCGGCTGCGCGGCGAGGGCGTGGAAGTCGTTTCGCTCGATCGCAAGCCCGGTCGCGATTGGCGGTTGGTGCGGCGGATGCTGCCCGTGCTCAATCGCCGGCGAATCGAAGTGCTGCACGCCCATCAGTATTCGCCGTTCTTCTACGCGGCCTTAGCCAAACCGCTCGCGCTGCACCGCACGCGGCTGATCTTCACCGAACACGGGCGGCATTTTCCCGATGTCGTTTCGAAGTATCGCCGGGCGCTCAATCGCGCGATGCTCAGCCATCTCGCCGACGCGATCAACGCGTGTTGCCAATTCAGCGCAGATGCGTTGTCCAATATCGATGGCTTTCCGCGTCGCCGCATCGAAGTCATTCCCAACGGCATCGACGTGACGCGGTATTCGCAAGCGGTCGATCGAACTGAGTTGCGAAAACGCTTAGGGATCGATCCGTCGCGGCGCATTCTCATCTGCGTGGCGCGGTTTCATCCGGTGAAGGACCACTCGATGTTGTTGAAGGCGTTCGCGGAATTGTCAAAATCCCATCAAGATGTCGATTTGCTGCTGGCCGGCGAAGGGCCACTTCGCGCCGAATTGGAAACGATGTGCGAGTCATTGGCTATCGCCAATCGCGTGAAGTTTCTCGGCGTGCGCTCGGATGTGCCCGACCTGCTTCAAGCCGCCGATGCGTTCGCCCTCACATCGCTGAGTGAAGCGGCCTCGCTAACTTTGCTGGAAGCAATGGCGTCAGGCTTGCCGGTCGTGGTCACGAATGTGGGCGGGAACCCCGAAATCGTGCGCGCCGGTGAGGAAGGTTTGCTCGTGCCACGCGGTGATTCGTCCGCGGCTGTGACGGCATTTCGGCGGGTTCTGGATGATTCGAATCTCGCGGCGAAACTTGGGACCGCGGGCCGGCAACGCGTGCACGACCATTTTCGGCTCGAACAAACGATTGATTCGTATGCGCGGCTTTACGAGCGATTGTGCCGATAATTGTCGTTTGTCCCAACCTCGCTTCGAAAAACTCAGCCGGTGAAGGCAATTCGCAAATTGCTTGACTTCAACGATTCGAACCAGCCGCGGATGGAAGATTCTCGACCGCGTTAAATCGGACGCCCGTGCGCGGGTGGTTCTGGTCTTCCGGGTCGACGCTCGGCGTGTTCGTGCTCCACTTGGGGCCTTCGGCGGCGAATTGGAAGCCCGCATCGAACAACTGCCGCATCAGGCGCGGCTCGAAGGCGACGCTGGTGACCGCGTTGGGCGTTTCCTCGGGCACGGCGGCAAAGCCGAAGCCGGCCCCGGCCTCGCGGGCGAGTTGCTGGATTCGCTTCAGATCGGACCGATGCCGGGCCCGGAACAAGCCGTTCATCGATTCGAGCGCGACCGACACGATCCGCCGGCGAACCGGCGCGCCGTCGGCTTCCAACTTTCCGGAGATCAGCACGTAAACCATCGTGTTTCGCGTTGCCGACCGCGGTGCGGTGGTTTCGCGGAGCATGTGCGGTTGCACGAAGACCATCGTGCTGACGCCGCCATCCACGTGCAGCTCCGTGTGGCGATTGCCGTCGATCTCGATGTCCACCGAGACCGGCGGCATCAAACCCGGAACGGAGCAGGATGCGAGAAGTAGGTTGCGGAACAATTCGAGCTTCTTCGGATCGTTGCCGGCGGCGATAGCGCCCATGTCCCAGACCACCAGGCGAGTGGTGTCCAAATTGGTGGTGCCGATGTAGAGCCGCCGGCCGGAGCGGTGGGCCTCGGCGACCTGTTCGAGGGCAGTGGGAGTGATGGCCGATTCGATCAGTTGCCGCAACGGCCGGGAATCGGCAAAGGATTCGGACCAGAACATGGCGGGCAGCCAATGCCGGCGGAACACGTCGCGGGTTTCGACCGTGGTATACAGGTTTTCGATCACCGCGTCGTAGTCCGGCCCCAGAAACGCCGAGGCGGCGATCAGCGCCCCGGTGCTGATGCCGGTCACCACGTCAAACTGCGGCCGAGCGCCGGACGCGGTCCAGCCTTTGAGCACGCCCGCGGCGTAGGCCCCGTAAAGTCCGCCGCCGGAAATGGCCAACACGGTCCGCGGCGGTTGCGGAGTGAGCGGATCGGCCGGCTGGGAAGCTTGGCGAATCACCGGATGTTCGAGTTTTGGATCGGCGGCGACGAGTGACTTGGTTGGCGGAAGATTGGGCGCCGGAAAACTGCGCCGCGCGGTGCACGCCGTGCACGAAAAAGCAATTGCAAGCACCAGGCAGATAAGCGGACAATGTCGCATTGACGACTTCCCTGGGCGACCGGGCATCCTCATACCCACAGAGTGAGAATCGTGCAAGCTGTTTTTTTGGCGAACCGGCTGCGTAAGGCTTACGCGGCCGGTTCGCCATTCATCTGTCGAACCTCAGCGGCGGCAGTGGGGGAAGTTCGAGGAGATCGTATTGTTCATCTAATTCGGTTCGCAATCGGTAGCGCCACGGGTCGAGGCGCGTGCCCGAGCCTTCGCGGCGGACGCGTTTTTGCTCGGTGGCGCGGTTGAGCCATTCGTACAAGCTGGTCACGCCGGGCTGTTCTTGGTCGGCAGGCCAGTCTTTTCGCAGTTCAAGATGAGTGACGGCTCTCTTGCGCTTTTGCAGGATGAGCAGCAATTGGGCCCAGTTTTCCTCGAACTGACGGGTGCGCGGGTCGTCCAAGCTGGTGAATCCGCCGGCTGCCCCGTCCCATTCATAACCGAGTCGTTCGGGCGTTTCGGGCTTGCGCGACAGGGCGATGATCTGGCGGCGGCGGGCGTCGGTTTTCAGCCGGCTAAAGCGGCTCAACTCCAAAACGATGTCGACGAACCCGAGCAGCGCTCCCGAGCCGCGGGCGGAACTGCCGGGCTCGGAGGGTTTCTTACGGGGATGGTGCAGAAGCAGCACGGCGACGCCTTCGGTCGCCAAGGCGTGCAAGGGTTGCAATGCCTCGAGAAGCGTGGCGGCGTCCGACTCGCAGCGGCCAGGCAGAAACGAGGCGAGCGGATCGACCACGAACAAGTCGAGTTCGCCCCGCGCTCGCATGGTTTGCGCATCGTCGATCAGGGCATTCCATTCCTCGACGCTGGGTCGGCCACGGAAGGGACGGGCCAGCAATTGCACGTGCGCGCCAATCGGAATCTGCCGCATGCGGTCCGCCCATTGCGCTGCCGACTCCTCCGAGACAACCAGGGCGCGCCCCGGCCGAACCGCGCGCCCGAGAAACATCCCGCCTTCTCCGAGCTGGCGCAGAAGGCCCGCCAGCAAGGTGGTTTTGCCGGCCTTCCACAGGCTGGTCAACAGGGTAACGTCGCCGGGAAACAGGAAGCCGTGCCAGAGCCAGCCGGTGGTTTTTTCCTCAAAATGGCTCGAAACCTCGGACATGGGAATCTTGCGTAAGTTGTTGATGGACATGGAGTTCTCCAAACGGACAGAGGTGATTTTTGGCTCAAACGGGTGATTTCGCCGATGGGTGGGAGGGAGTTGGCGAAATCAATGAAGAAATTGTAATCCCTGGCGAAGCATGAAGGAAAGG